>CACYCG010000069.1 GCA_902772855.1 uncultured Ruminococcus sp. | reverse complement strand
GCCAGCCTTTGAAAAGGCTGGACCGAAACTTTTCCCTCCTTTGCAAAACCTTGGGCATCTTCTTCTGGTTCAAGCCCCGGAAGGGGGGTCTGGGGGCACTCCCCCAGACCCGGGGTGCAGCGCCGCCGCTGCCGCCGCCGCTGCCGCTGGTTTGGATTGACAATTTTTTTATGTTGTGGTAAAATAATACAGAAATCTATTGAAATGTGGACTATTCCTTAACGAAATACGTCATCCAGAACAGGAACAGAAAGGACCTCTGCTATGAAAATCCTGCATCTATCCGACCTTCACATCGGCAGAAAGCTGTGTGAATACCCCCTCTTGGAGGAGCAGCGCTATGTCCTGCAAGAAATCATCAATCTGGTCAAACAGGAGCGCCCGCAGGCCGTTCTGGTCTCCGGCGATGTGTACGATACCTCCGTTCCTTCTGCGGAGGCTTCTCAGCTTCTCGACTGGTTTTTCAGCGAATTAGATATAGAGGGCCTGACGCTCATTGTCATCAGCGGCAATCACGACTCAGCCCAGCGGCTTGATTTCGGCTCCCTCCGCCTGAAAAAGACCGGACTGTATATGAAGGGGGTTTTTGACGGAAACTTCACGCCTGTATCCCTTTTTGATGAATACGGAGAAGTCCGCTTCTACCCGATCCCGTTTTTCAGAAGGAAAGAAGCGGAGATATGCTATGATCGGTCATTCGACGATTATACGGCCGCCTTTTGTCATGTCGTTTCCTCGCTTCATCTGGACCAGTCCGTGCGAAACGTGGCGCTGTCGCATCAGTTTGTCACCGGAGCGGCCCTGTCGGAATCGGAGAGCTTTTCGGTGGTGGGAAACGTCGAAAGCATCAGCGCCGAGGCCTATGCCCCCTTTGATTATGCGGCGCTGGGGCATATCCACCGGGCGCAGCAGGTCAGGTCGCCCCGCCTGCGCTACTCCGGCACGCCAATGAAATACTCGCTCAGCGAGGTCGATCATGTCAAAACCGTCACGATGGTCACCCTCGGCCCCAAACCCTCTTCGGAGGAGCTGTGTGCAATAGAGGTGCAGGAGATCCCGCTGAAGCCTTTGCATGATATGATCCGGAAAACCGGCTCTTTTGACGAACTATTCAATATGCCGGAAACGGAGGAGTTTTTATATGTCCGCCTGACGGACGCAGAGCGTATCCCGAATGCGATCGCTATGCTCAGAGGAAAATGCCCGCGGATCCTGAAAGTGGACTATCCCAATGAAAAAACGGATTTTCTGCTGCCTTCCGAAGGCAAAGGAAAAGCGGACATCACCAAAACGCCGCTGGAACTCATTCGGGAGTTTTATGCGTATACCAATAACGGGCAGGAAATGGAGGAAGAAACCGCCGCTATCCTGCGGCAGGCTGTTAAAGAGGTTTGGGGGGAAAACACATGAGACCGCTTCGCTTGACGATTTCCGCTTTCGGACCGTATCTTCAGAAAGTGGCGGTAGATTTTGAACAATTCGGGGAGAAGGGATTATACCTGATCTCCGGCAATACCGGCGCCGGAAAAAGTATGCTGTTTGAAGCCATCTGCTATGCGCTTTTCGGGGAAACGGTCTGCGGGAGCGACCGCACGGCGAAAGACCTGAGAAACCAGAATGCTTCGGATGACGAGGTCACTTTTGTAGAATTGGAATTTCAGTCCGGGGGCAGACGGTTCTGCATCTATCGCAGTCCGGAATATGAAGAGAAAAGAATGGCCAGAAAAAACCATGCCGTGCATAAATACGAAGTCATGCTGACCGATCGGGACAGCGGGCAGATGATCGCATCCGATAAGGGCGTGAAGGACAGGATCGAACAGCTCCTCGGCATTACAGCGGATGGGTTCAAAAGCATCGCCATGATCGCTCAGGGGGAGTTTATGAGCGTGATTCGGGAGGATACCAAAAAACGGAAAAAGATCCTGCAGTCGGTTTTTCATACAGAACAGTACGATAAACTGAATAAGAAAATCAATGAGTATTATGCGAAGGCCAAAGAAAACCGGGACGCCCTGGAAAGGGATTTGGTGACGGCGCTCCGGCAGATCCAGTGCGGCGAGAGCCATTTGCTGTCTTCCGAATTAGCGCAGAAAAAGCAAAGCGGGTATATGTCCCCTGAAGAGGTGGAGCGGCTGATGGAAATGGTGACAAGCCTTATCGAAGAAGACAAGGCAGCCAATGAACGCCTTCTGGAAGAGAAACAGAAAATGGAAGAGGCTTTGGCGGAATATACCAAGATGATCACCGAGGCCAGACAACGCCTAAGTTTGGAAGAACAATTGGAAACTGTCCGGAAAAAAATCCCGGGGCAGGAAGCTGCGCTGGAGAAACTGCGGCAGGAGCTGCAGAATCTCTGCGGCCACGAAGCGCAGGCGCAGGAGACGGACAGGCAGGTGGGAGAGCTTTCTTCTCATTTGCCGGAGTATGCTCGTCTGGAGGAATACAGCACCCTTTTGAGCAAAACCGAAATCGACCTTCGGAAAACGAAGGAGGGGCTGGAAGCCGTTTCCCGGAGCCTCACAGAAGGGGAGGAAACGCTGAAAAAGCAACAAGCGGAACTGGAATCATCAGACGGAGCAGAGGCAGAATGGGAAAAAGCCAAAGCAGCCCTCAATGCGGTTTTAGCCGAGGGAGAAAGTATCAAAAAGATTCTGAAGACAGGGGAAGGGTATTGGAAAAAGCAAGGCACTTTCCTGTCCCTGCAGGGAGAAAGAGACCAGAAACGTCATCAAAAAGAGGAGGCGGAGGAATCAGCCCGAAAGCTGCGGGATCGCTATGTGGCGCTGGAAATAGCACGTCTGGCGCAGGAGCTTTCTCCGGGTTCGCCTTGTCCGCTGTGCGGCTCCACCGAGCATCCCCTTCCGGCCATGCTTCCCGAAAACGCTCCCACCGCCCGGCAGGTGGAAGAAGCAGAGGGCAAAGCCAAAAAAGCTGATGAAGTGTACCGCAAAATAAATGAGGAAGTGGTAAGGGCAGAAACAGATGCACAGGCCAGTCTCCGCCAATTCATGGACGATGCCCGTCTCTTCCTGACAGAAGAAGGCCTTTCCCCGAAGGAAGTACAGGAGAGGCTGGAAGCGCTTCGGAGTAAGAAACTGCAGGATTGGAGCGCTCTGAATGCACAGCAAAAACAATGGGAACAGAAAGTCAAAAAAATGAAACAGCTGCAGCAGGCAATTAAACAGTCAGAGATAACACTTCAGGCACTTCGTAGTCAGGAGACAAACCTGACCTCTCAGATCGGCACACTGACCGAGCGGAAGGCCCGCTTGGAGACCTCTCTGAAACAGCTTCGGGAGAAGCTGCGCTTTGCGTCCAAAGCAGAAGCCGAGCAGGAGATCGGGCGTTTGAAAAAACGTGCCGAGGATCTGCGAAAAACGCTTCGGGAGGCGACGGATCGGAAAAACAAGTGTGAGAATGAACTGAGCGCCCTGCATACCAGCGTCAGGACTCTGTCCGATGAAATGGAAAAGATCAAAGCGTATGATCTGGCCGTTCTAAATCAGACCAAAGCCATAGCTGAAGCGAGAAAAAAACAGGTGGAAGAAGCGATCAAACAGAACTACAGCCGCCTGACAGTCAATGGGCAGAGCCGGAAGACATTTTCCGAAAAGGAGGCAGCCTACCGCAAAGCCTGCGAATACTTCAGGCGCTGCGAAGATCTGTACAAGACCATCAGCGGCAGTGTGGGAAGCAGCGACAGGGTCTCTTTGGAAACCTATGTGTTAGCGGCGTATTTAGACCGCATCTTAGAGCGGGCCAACGAGCGCCTTGCTATCATGAGCGACAACCGCTATTCCTTGTCCCGTGCCGTTGCATCGAGCGATAAACGAAAGTCGTTCGGGCTGGACCTCGTTATCCACGACCGGGACAGCGGCGATGGCGGCAAGACCCGGAAGATCAACACCTTCTCCGGCGGCGAATCCTTTATGGCAGCGCTGGCGATGTCACTGGGGCTGTCCGATGAGATCCAGTCCTCCTCCGGCGGGATCCGGATGGATACGATGTTCATTGACGAAGGCTTTGGTTCTCTCGATAACGAGCGCCTGCGTCTGGCGGTCGACACCCTCACAAAGCTGAGCACGGGCCAATGCCTGATCGGCATTATTTCCCATGTGGAAGCCCTTGGAGAGCTGATCGATCATAAGATCATCGTTTCCAAAGATACCAGCGGCAGCACCCGGGTCGATATCGAATACTAAAGAAATAACGGAACGCTTCCCCCCGTCCGGGAGGAGGCGTTCCGCTTTTGTGGTGCGCCCGGCGGCGCATGGGTCACCAGTCGTATTCTGTCAGCGGGTCGTAGCGTTCCCCGTTGTAGCGCAGTTCAAAATGCAGGTGAGGGCCGGTGGAGTAGCCGGTGGTGCCGACATAGCCTATGACCTGCCCGGCCTCCACTTCTTCTCCCGGAAAGACTTCCACAGCGCACAGGTGGGCGTAGATGGAAATATGGTCATCTCCGTTGTCGAGCATGACGTAATTCCCGAATCCGCCGCCGCAGCCGCAGCTTGTTTCCTTTCCGTAATCGTGGGTGCAGGTCTTGTTGGTTTCAATGACGATCCCGTCCCAGCAGGCCAGCACCGGTGTGCCGTAAATGCCGGGTCCGGCAATATCAATGGCGCCGTGGTTCCTCACCCCCCGCCATTCATCAAAGGTGGAGGTCAGATAGGTGAATCCCGGACAGGGCCAAACGTAATGCCCGTCCCGGTCGATGACGTTTTCGCCTCGTGCCACCCGTTCTCTCATGCGCTGTTCCCGCAGGGCCTGCGCTTTGCGCACCCGTTCTAAGCGCTGTTCCTCGGCCAGTTCTTTCTGATACTGCTCCAGCGCCCGTTCCAGTTCGGCTTGTTTTTCTTCATTGGCACGAATCTCTGCCTGTTTATCGGTGCGGGCTTTCATCAGCTCTAAAATGATGGCTTCGTTTTCTTCCGACAGCCGACTGACTTCCTGTTTGTTGGCTTCGAGCGCTTTCTTTTCCGCTTCCACCTGTTCTTTGTTTTCCTTCAGTTTTTTCTGATCGGCGCTGATGACTTCCATTTCTCCCTGCAAAGCGGAAATGAGCTGGTCATCATACCGGGAAATGTTTTTCACCATTTCCATCTTATCCACAAAATCAGAAAAGTCCTTGGCCTGCAGAATGATCTCCAGAGAAGAAACGTCTCCCGCCATATAGATCGACCTCAGCCGGGAGCGCAGTTTATTCAGCCGCTCTTCCACTGCTTTCAGACGTTCGTCGATCAGGGCTTGTTTTTCGCTGATCTCAGCGTTCAGTTCTTTGATTTTTTTATTCCCTTCGGAAATCTTGCCGGTCAGTTCGGAGATCTGCTTTTGCAGTTCCCGGCTGTATAGCTGCTTTTCCCGCAGCTCGGCATTGGTTTCGTCCAGCTCCTGCTGGAACTGTTCGTTTTCCTGCTCTAACTGCTGGTGCTCCCGCTGGTTTTCCTCGGTGTCGAAAGCACCGGTGGTCAGCAGGGTGCAGGAGGCCAGGCTAAGCGCCAGCGCTAACGCAAGCAGTTGTTTTCCGATTCGTTTTTTGCGCTTACCAGCCAAGGATCTCTCCTCCTTCTTTGCGAAGATATTTGGCGATGGAGATAAAGCCGCCGAGGAGTCCAATCGCGCACCCGGCGCCGCTGAAGCCGAGCAGCAGATAAGGCCACAATTCCTCAATAGGAAGCGTGGACTGCCCGATGAAGGCGATCATATTGGCGGCGGTCGTCCTCACCGGGGTATAGGCTGAAATAAGAATGATGGAAGCAGTCAGCCCGGAAAACAGCCCGATGGTCATGGCTTCGATCATGAACGGAATCCGCACAAAGGCATTGGTGGCGCCCACGGATTTCATGATGCTGATCTCAAAGCGGCGGGAGTACATGGTCATGCGGATGGTATTGGAGATGATGAACAGCGTCACCACGCCCAAGATCAGCACCACCCACGACCCGACAATACTGACAAAATAATTGAGCTTTGTCAGCGTGCGGGCAATATCGCTGCGGTCGCTGACATCGATCACCCCGTCCAGTTTTTTGATTTCCTCCACCGTTTGTTTATATTCGGACAGATCCCTCAGCCGGACTTTATAGGCGTTTCCGAGGGGGTTGTCCTCTCCCTGCATACTTTCGTAGATGTTCCCTAACTTATCCTCAAACTCTTTGATGGCCTCATCCCGGGAATAAAACTCACAGCTTTCCACGTTCGGGACCTTCCGGAGTTTCGTCCCCAGCCGGACGCTGTCGATATCGGAAAGCTCATAGGCAAGATAGACTTTTATTTCATTGTCATCCCCAATCTTTTCAATCATGCTGTTCATGTTTACAGACACCAGCACCGCTGCGCCGGTGATCAGAAGACAGGAGATCAGCACCACCACCGAAGCCAAAGACATCATGCGATTGTTCCAGATATTTTTCAGACCTTCTTTGAAAAGGTAGCTCATGCTTGAGAGTTTCATTTGATTTCTCCCTTCAGATAGCTTCCCGATGCCCCTGCTCCGGCGGGGGCAGGACCGGGGGAGGACGGCTTGCGCGGGGGGAGATGATCGTCGATTTCAATTTCTCCTCCGTTGATAATGATCACCCGGCCGCCAAACTCCCGAACTAAATTATGCTCATGAGTGACCACGATCACCGTTGTGCCTGTTTTATTGATTTCTGTCAGTTTTTTCATGATCTCAAACGACATGACCGGGTCAATATTGCCGGTCGGCTCATCGGCGATGATCATTTTCGGCTTATTCACCAGCGCTCTGGCTAAGCTGACACGCTGCTGCTCTCCGCCGGATAATTCATTCGGGCGGGATTTTTCCTTTCCCTTCAATCCTACCATATCAATGACTTCCGTCACCCGTTTTTTAATGGTTTTTTCCGGTGCGCCGATGACACGCATGGCAAAGGCGATGTTATCGAAAACGGTCATTTTTTCGATCAGCCGGAAATCCTGAAACACGATCCCCATCGTGCGGCGCAGATAGGGGATCTTCCGCTTCCGGATCTTCATCAAATTATACCCGTTGACGCTGATTTTTCCGAAAGAGGCCTTCTCCTCCCGGATCAGCAGTTTCAGAAAGGTACTTTTTCCGGCTCCGGATGCACCTACGATAAAAACAAACTCTCCGTCCTCTATCTGCAAACTGATATTCTTCAACGCTTCGGTCCCGTTTGGATATATTTTAGATACGTTTTCCAGTGTTATCACTAAACCACTCCTTCCCGGACTTCCTGTTTTCGGATCCGCCCTATGGCATCGCCTTTTATTATAACCGATTTTTTTCATTTCGTCAAACCCAACCAGCGGCAGCGACCGTGTCAAGTTGTTCTGGGAAAATTCAAACAGCTCTTAATCTGGCACAGGCTTTTAAGAGGATCGTCGTGCCTGTAAGTTT
>CACYCG010000068.1 GCA_902772855.1 uncultured Ruminococcus sp. | reverse complement strand
GAAAAGGCTGGAGCGAAACTTTGCTTTCCTTTGCAAGACTTTTAGCGTTTTCTTTAGGTGTAAGCCCCGGAAGGGGGTCCGGGGGAGAATCCCCCGGCTACGGGGTCCAGCGCCGCCGCTGGTTTGAAAAGGCTTGAGCGAAACTTTGCTTTCCTTTGCAGGAACTTTGCCGCTTTCTCTTCATCAGGTGCATGCCCAGAAAGGGGGGTCTGGGGGCACTCCCCCAGACCCGGGTCCAGCGTCACGCTGGGGGCTGGATTGACAAGAGGGGAAGAATGGTATACAATAAAAAACAGTGCCTGCCGGGGAAAGGGCGGGCGTACGAAATGATGAAAGGGAGAACAATCATGATCAAATTTCAGGCAACGATCAAGGGGAAGGAAATCAGAATGTACAGCTCTTCTCCGCTGACGCAGACCGGAGAAATGTTTATCCGCACCCTGAACCGCATCAGCGATAAGACGGATATTTTTCAGGAAAACTTTATGCTTCAGTACGGCTGGGCGCCGTTTTTTCTGAAGCCGAAGACGGAAGAAGACGGCACCGAAGTTTATGTAGTGGAGAGCTTTGACTTCCTCCAGAATCCCCCCAAGCGCACAGAGGATTGCTCTTCGGCGCTGGTGATCCAGAATATGCAGTTTGACACCTTTGTCCGCTCCAAAACCCCCCGCCCGGAGCCGACTACGTTCAAAGATAAAGTGCTGGTGCTCCGGGAGGCCCTGAATGCGCCCGACGTGTATATGCACCGTGCCGACGTGACCAAAGACGGGGATTCCGGCTGGTATTTCGGTCTGCTGAATGATGAGCGGGAAGAAGAGCATACAGATGAAGAGCTGGTCAGCGTTCAGAGCTGGGAGCTGATGAAGTTCCGTGCCGAGGCGCTGCGGGTGCTCATGCTGCCGGTGGGAACCGTGGCGGTGTTCCATGATAACGAGATGACCGCTTTAGTGGACGGAGAGGACCATCCGCTCGACTTTTCCACCGCCGAGGAGAGAAGAAAGGCCATCGCCGCCGCTGCTGCCCGGAAACCGCAGACTCCTGCGGAAGAGGGCAACGCCTGATGTTCCGGCTGATCGGCCGGTCCGGAAAAGCCCGCCGGGGCACTTTCACGACCCCTCACGGAGAGGTGCAGACCCCCGCCTTCATGAACGTGGCCACCTGCGGCGCCATCAAGGGGGCGGTGTCCGCTCTGGATCTGAAAGACCTGCGCTGTCAGGTGCAGCTTTGCAATACCTATCATTTGCATCTGCGTCCCGGGGATGAAAAAGTAAAGGCGATGGGCGGGCTGCAGCCCTTTACCCGCTGGGACGGGCCTATTCTGACCGACAGCGGAGGATTTCAGGTGTTTTCGCTGGCACAGCTTCGCAGCATCCGGGAAGAAGGCGTCACTTTTGCCTCCCACATCGACGGCCGCCGCATTTTCATGGGGCCGGAAGAAAGCATGACGATCCAGTCTAACTTAGGCTCCACGATCGCTATGGCTTTTGATGAATGTATCGAAAACCCCGCCGAATACGCCTACACGCAGCGCTCCTGTGAGCGCACCTACCGTTGGCTGCTTCGCTGCCGGGACAAACTGCGGGAGTTAAACAGCCGGGAGGATACGGTCAATCCGCAGCAAATGCTCTTCGGCATCAATCAGGGGTCCACCTATGACGATCTGAGGGTCGAGCATATGAAGAAGATCCGGGAGCTTGATCTGGACGGCTACGCCATCGGCGGGCTGGCCGTGGGGGAAAGCGCTGAGGAAATGTACCACACCATCGAAGTGGTAGAAGAGCATATGCCCCCTGAAAAACCCCGCTACCTGATGGGCGTGGGCACGCCCGGGAATATTATAGAAGCCGTGGCCCGGGGGGTGGATCTGTTCGACTGCGTCATGCCTACCCGCAACGCCCGCCACGCCAATGTGTTCACCTGGTCCGGCAGGAGGAATATGCTCAACGAAAAATACACCCTCGACCCCCTTCCGCTGGATGAGGAATGCGACTGCCCCGTCTGCCGGAACTTTTCCCGGGCCTATATCCGCCATTTGTTCAAAAGCGGAGAAATGCTGGCCATGCGCCTTTGCGTGATGCATAACGTGTATTTTTATAATACCCTGCTTATGCGGATTCGACAGGCGCTGGAGGAGGGCCGGTTTGAGGAGTTTTATACGAAATATCATGTCATGCTGGACAAGAGAATATAAAAACTGTCACTTGTTCCCGATGGGCGTGACTGATATAATAAAGAAGGAGTCCTGCACCGGGCAGGACCTGACTGAAAAGAGAAAGAAAAAAGGAGTATCGGAATGGATATGATGCAGTTGTTCTTATTGGACGAAGAAGCCGTCAACCCGCTCGGCGGAACGCTGGGAACCGTGGGAATGCTCGGTTTCTGGATCCTCATTTTTGCCGTGATGTATTTTGTGGTGCTTCGTCCGCAGAAGAAAAAGCAAAAAGAAGAAGATGCCATGAGAAGCAGCCTGGAGATCGGGGATGACGTGACCACCATCGGAGGGATCGTGGGCAAGGTGATTGCCATTCGGGATGAAGACGAAACCTTCATGCTCGAAACCGGCAGCGACAAAACCCGTATGCGCTTCAAGAAGTGGGCCATCAGCTCCATCGACACCCCCGAAAAACAGCCCAAACCGGCGGAGAAAAAGAAAAAGAAGGCTTCCGGCAAGGACGAACAGGCTGTGACAACAGAAGAGTAATGTCCCGGTATTTTTTCCGCCTCTGACGAATAGGATAGACTATATCGTTTGTGGGGTGGGATCATGGGTACAAAAAGAACATGGATAGCCGTGGCACTGGGAACTCTGTCCGGGGTGGGGATCGCTTTATTGTCGCTTCTCCTCGCCGCCGCCGCTGTGACAAGGTCCGGCACGCTTGTGCAGCTTTGGCTGCCGGCGCTGTCGGCTGTCTGCGGCGCTCTCGGCGCTTTGACCGGCGGGGCGCTTTCCGCTAAATGCAACGGCCGGAATGGGCTGATCATAGGGGCAGTGGTGTCGCTGCTGATGAGCCTGCTGCTGCTGCTGCTTGCAAGGCTTTTCGGGGCAGCGCTGCACCCTGTTTTTCTTCTCCGGCTGGCCGCCTGGGTCCCCGCCGGCATGGTCGGCGGATTGTGGGGCGTGCATCGCCGGAAATAGGCAAAAGAGCTTCTTTTTTCAAAAAAGGAGTTTTCCGCTCCCGCTTTGGCTTGAAAATAAAGTTGGATTGTGCTATAATAAAACCGTAAAATATGTAACCGAAAGGGTGATCATCATGAAGACCAGCAAACACATCAAAACGCTGAATCAGGCAAATCTGAAAGAGTCTGCTGCAAAGGGCGGCTGCGGCGAATGCCAGGCTTCCTGCCAGTCTGCCTGCAAGACCTCCTGCACAGTAGCGAACCAGAAATGCGAAAAGTGATCGCAGAGTGTTTTCTTTAGCAGATAAAGGGCGGCTGAATGGTCCGCCCTTTATTAGTATGCTGATCAGTCTATGATGTCAGGAAAAAGGAGAAGGATTCAATGGTCCATACATATCAAATGGGCGGCTACAACATCTGCCTCGACGTTCACAGCGGGGCTGTCCATGTGCTCGATGATGTCAGCTATCAGGTCCTGCAGCGGTGCGATGAAACGATGGGGCCGGAAATGCCCCCCGAACTCCTCAAAGAGCTCAGTGCTGCTTTTCCGCAGGAAGAAGTGGAGGAGGCCTATCAGGCGCTGTATGAGCTGAAAGAAGACGGCCTGCTGTTTTCCCCGGATGAATATGCACAGTTTGCCGACATGATGACCAAGGCGCCGGTGAAGGCGATGTGCATCAATATTTCCCACGACTGCAACCTTCGCTGCGAATACTGTTTTGCCGCCAAGGGAGATTTTGGCCAGGGGCGCTGCCTGATGCCGCTGGAGACCGCCAAAAAAGCGATCGACTTTCTGATCGCTCATTCCGGCACCCGGCGGAACTTGGAGGTGGATTTCTTCGGGGGAGAGCCGCTGATGAACTTTGACGTCGTCAAGGAAACGGTGGCCTATGCCAGAAGTCTGGAGCAGACCTACAACAAAAACTTCCGCTTCACCATCACCACCAACGGGCTGCTGCTGAATGAAGAGAATATGGCGTTTATCAACCGGGAAATGAATAACGTGGTGCTGTCGCTGGACGGGCGAAAGGAAGTCAACGACCGCCTGCGCGTCACCCCGAACGGCAAAGGCTGCTATGACGTGATCGTTCCCAAATACCAGCAGTTGGTGGCCTCCCGGGGGGAAAAGGATTATTATATCCGGGGCACGTTCACCAAATATAACCTTGATTTCACGCAGGATGTGCTGCATATGCATTCCCTCGGCTTTGAGCAGCTTTCCATTGAGCCGGTGGTCTCCGACCCCAAGCTGCCCTATTCCATCAAATATGAAGACCTTCCGAGGGTGTTTGAAGAATACGAGCGCCTGGCGCAAACCATCATCGAATCCCGCAAAAAGGGCGATTATTTCAATTTCTTCCACTTCATGATCGACCTCAACCAGGGCCCCTGCGCCATCAAGCGGCTGAGGGGCTGCGGCTGCGGGAACGAATACGTCGCCGTCACCCCGCAGGGCGATATTTACCCCTGCCACCAGTTTGTCGGCCACGATGAATACAAAATGGGCAGCCTCCACGACGGGACCTTTGATACGAACATGAAGCAGGAGTTTGCCCGGGCCAATGTGTACAGCAAAGAAAACTGCCGGGATTGCTGGGCCAAATTCTATTGCTCCGGCGGCTGCAACGCCAATAATTACCAGTACGAAGGCGACATCCGCAAATCCCACCGAACTTCCTGCGAATTGGAAAAGAAGCGCCTGGAATGCGCCATCATGATCAAAGCCGCCCTGTGCGAGGCCGGGGATGAAACGCCCTGCGATGGGGAAGACTGCATTTCTTCCTGCCTGTGATCGAACGGCAAACACTGCCCCCCGCTTTTTCCGGACCCTTTCACGGCTTCGGGAGCGAGGGGCTTCGTTTTGGTTTTTTATGGCGGTCGCCCCCGTTTTTCACGAAGGACGGGCCGGTCAGCATCCGGTTCTGTGAAAGCTCTGGCCGGAAAGAACTGCGTGGAGGTGTCCGCATGGATCTATCAAATCATAGCCTTTGCTATCCTGCTTTGTTTTTATGCCTGTCTGGAGAGCCGGTGTTTCCGAAAAGGAGAAGACGGAGCTGGTCACCGCTGGCATTTACCGATGGAGCCGGAACCCTGCGTTTTTAGGGTTTGACCTTTTGTACATCGGATTCCTGCTGTACACAGATATTTCGCAGGAAGCATCCGCACATACCATTCATGGGACTGCCTGACAAAACCGGGCAGTCCTTTTCTTTTTTTGCATCGGCTTGCAAGGGGGGGAGAGGCTTCTGAAAAACAAAAAAGAGTCCCCGCCCGAATGCACAGCGGAAAGCATTCAGACGGGGGCTGAGGATAGGAAAGGTTAATCAAGGAAGGTAATGCGGGCAAAGCCGCTGCCCTTGTGTCCGGTCACGGTGGCGCCGGAGGGGTCTGTCATGAAGGAAGCGCCGTCGATCATGACCGTATCGGTAAAGACCATTCCGGAATAATGCTCCGGAGAGCCGGTGTGGAGGATGTTCGATTCGGTAGAGGAAGCGCTGATGGCGTTGCAGCCCGGGTGTCCGGAGATGAAGGACGAGCCGCCTCCGCCTCCGCCGTGCTGGCGGGAGGAGGAACCGCCGCCATAGTAGCCGCCTCCGCCGCCGTTGGTGCCGGAGCCGCTTGAGATGGTGGAGCCGCCGATCCCGAAAGACCCGTAATTGGCAGTCCACGATTCGCTGTTGGTGCCGCCGCTTGTCTGGGTGGCGCCGAACCCGAGGTAATTATCCGGGAAATCTCCGGCCGCTGTTCCGTCAAAGCCCGACAGACCGCCGCCGGCCCCGCCCTGTCCTCTGTAGTTCCGGCGGGTGAAATAGCCGCTGACAGTGGGGTCATCCGGTGCGCCGTACGAGCCGCCGCCGCCGGATTGACCGGTATTGCCGGCGCCGATATAGCCGAATCGGCCGAAATGAACGTGCTGATGCTCTGTTTCAAGGGTTTCGGCGCCGGTTCCGTACTCTACCTGATACGCAAACCCTCCGCTTGTCTGCGTGGCGCCGGTGCCGTGGGCGATTAGGGCATGGTTGGTATTATCGAGAGTGCGGGTATCTTCGGCATACAAAGCACCGCCGCAGCCGCCGGGAGAATGGCCGTAGCCGTCGCCCCGTTTATTGGCGCCGCCGCCGCCGGAAGCTCTTTTTCCGGTATAGGTGGAGCTGGAACAGCCGCCCTGACCAAATCCGGAAGCATAGATGGTGGTGCCCCAGTTTTCTCCGCCTTCGGTTTGATTGCCGCCGGGAACCGTATGGTCGCCGTTCCATCCGTTGCTGTTCACGCTGCTCTGAGCGACCTCCCCGCCGCCTGCGCCGCCAAGTCCGTGATGATAATACATATTTTCGGAGGACGAACTGATGTTCTGATACATAGCGCTTCCACCGCCGCCACCGGCCACTAACAGGACTTCGCTCTGGTTTTCAGCGTATTCAGACAATTCGCCCCGGTTATTGCCGATGGCAAAATGCGTGGCGCCGCCGCCGGACCCAACAGAAACGGGGAAGGACATGATGAAGGAATCCGGGCCGAGGTGAGAGGATTCGAGGTCCTCAAACCGGTAAAAGCCCCACACCATTTCCCCGGGGTG
>CACYCG010000067.1 GCA_902772855.1 uncultured Ruminococcus sp. | reverse complement strand
GTATGAAGAATTTGGAATAGGCATAAAAGCCGCCGGCAAACACAACGGTGACCAGAATCAGCGGAAGAAGATTTTTCCGGATCACCCCGAAGATGAACCGAAGATCGATCTCGCTTTCCTGAACCCGTTCTTTTTTTTCTTCCATAAACACACTTCCTTGTTCCGTTTGTCTTGTTATTCAGTATTCCCCATTATACAAGAAACCATCAGCAAATCTCAGGTCCCTTACAAACAGGTTTTATTATAGCATCAATTTTTTTTACTGTCAATGTTGGATATTTCAAGAAAATCGACAGTTTTTCTTAGAATTATAGTCACTTTGTTGACCCTTCGTTTTCCGGGGCCGAAACGGGAAAAAAATGCAATAAATCCGCAAGAAACCAAGGGCGGAATATTGAAATTGAAAAAGTTTTATTATATAATAGTTTCGGTTTGTACTTCTTTTCCGGGGGACCCCTCGGGAAAGAAAACAGATGATTCTGAGGAATAGGAAGTGCTTCGTGTGACAAAAACCAATGAGCATTTACTGGATAATGTCCGCCGTATCCATTTTGTCGGCATTGGCGGTTCGGGTATGTGCCCGTTAGCAGAGATCCTGCTTGGAAAGGGCTATGAGATCACCGGTTCCGATGCGGCTCAGTCGGATACGCTCGACAGGATCCGCTCCTTAGGCATAAAGGTGTCTATGGGCCATGCGCCGGAAAACGTGCGGGGAGCTGACCTGGTCGTATACACTGCCGCTGTCAAACAGGACAACCCTGAACTGGCGGCTGCCAGAGAATGGAATATTCCCGCTGTGGAACGCTGCGTGATGCTGGGCTATGTAGCCTCACAGTTTTCGCAGTCGATAGCAGTCTGCGGTACCCACGGAAAAACCACCACGACCTCTATGCTGACGCAGATCCTGACTATGGCCGGTTTCGATCCGACAGCGGTCATCGGCGCCAAGCTGCCCTTCCTTGGCAGCAACAGCCGCACGGGTCAATCGGAGTATATGGTGTGCGAAGCGTGTGAATATGTGGATTCCTTTCTTCATATCTACCCGGCTGTCACCGTGATGCTCAATGTCGATGAGGATCATCTCGATTACTTCGGCACGCTGGAGCGGATCAAGGAATCCTTTACGCAGTTTGCCGGACAGACGTCTGATATTTTAGTCGTCAACGGGGACGATGACAATACCATGTTCTGTGTGCAGGGCATGGAAGAAAAAGGAAAGAAGATCGTGACCTTCGGATTCGGAGATCAGAATGAATACCGGGCAGTGCTGTCAGATAAAAGCGGGGTGTACGACAGTTTTGAACTGATGCACGGACAGGAAAAAATAGCGGACATTGCCCTGAACGTTCCCGGAAAGTTCAATGTGATGAACGCCCTGGCCGCCGCCGCTGCCGCCGTCACGCTCGGCGTTCCTGTACAGAAAGCCGCAGAGGCCCTGAACGCTTTCACCGGCGCTCACCGGCGCTTTGAATCCCTCGGGACCTTCCGGGGCATTGACGTGGCGGATGATTTTGCCCATCACCCGGCAGAACTGCGGGTGACACTGGAAACAGCCATGAAAATGGGCTACCAGCAGGTTTGGGCTGTCTTTCAGCCCCACACCTTCTCCCGGACCTTTACCTTCCTGAATGAATTTGCAGAGGTCCTGTCTATTCCCGATCACTGCATTCTGTCGGAGATCCTTCCGGTGCGGGAAACCAACACCTACCATATCTATGCAAAAGATTTAGCGGAAAAGATCCCCGGGTGTGTCTGGTTTGAAACCTTTGAGGAAATTGCCGATTACGTTACCAGCCGGGCCAAACCGGGCGATCTGATCCTGACTATCGGCGGCGGAAACGTTTATATGTGCGCTGATATGATCGTCAAAAAACTGAAATGACAATTCTAAAAAAGAAGGTTGTGTATCATCATTGGATAAAAGACTCAAACTGTATGGCTTCAATAACCTGACCAAAACACTGAGCTTTAATATTTATGACGTATGCTACGCCAAAACAGAGCGGGAACAAAAGGATTATATCGCCTATATTGACGAACAGTATAATTCCGAACGATTGACGAAGATCCTTTGTCAGGTGACGGAAATGATCGGGGCGACAGTGCTGAATATTTCCAAGCAGGATTACGACCCGCAGGGGGCCAGCGTGACCCTGCTGATCTCCGAAAAGGGTCTTCCGGAACGGCTCGATCCTTCCTGCAACTGCGGAAGCTGTGTGCTGAAGCACTGCAAAGATTCAGTGGTCGGCCATCTCGATAAAAGCCACGTCACCGTGCATACCTACCCGGAATATCATCCGGATAAGGCGATCGCAACCTTCCGGGTGGATATTGACGTGTCCACCTGCGGCACCATTTCTCCTCTGAATACCCTCGATCTGCTGATCGACAGCTTTGATTCGGATATTATCACCATTGATTACCGGGTGCGGGGCTTTACCAGAGATACCGATGGCCATAAGGTATTTTTAGATCATAAAATCACCTCTATTCAGGATTTCATCAAAGACGAGACCCTTCGCCGCTATGACACCGTAGACATCAATGTGTATCAGGCCAATATCTTCCACACACAGATGCTGATCAAAGAACTGGAGCTGCAAAACTACCTGTTCAAAACCGATGTCTATGAGATCCCTCCGAAGGAACGGCTGGCCATTTCCAACAGCCTGCGCAGAGAAATGATCGAGATCTTCAGCGGATCGAATGTGTATAATGATGAGGACCAGTAAATGAAGCTGCAGCAAAGCCGTGCGCCCATTTTTGAGGCGCTGAGTGAATACAGAGAAAACCGGATCGTTTCCTTTGACGTGCCCGGTCATAAACAGGGAAAGGGAAACCCCGAGCTGACGGAATTTCTGGGCAGGCAGTGCATGAGCGTGGATGTCAATTCCATGAAACCGCTGGATAACCTCTGCCACCCGGTCAGCGTCATCAAAGAAGCCGAAGAGCTGATGGCCGATGCCTTCGGCGCAGCCCATGCTTTTTTCATGGTCAACGGCACTTCCTGCGCTGTGCAGGCGATGGTGATGAGCGTGTGCAAACGGGGCGACAAGATCATTATGCCCCGCAACGTCCACCGCAGCAGCATCAATGCCCTCATCGTCTGCGGAGCGGTCCCTGTTTACGTCAATCCCGGCGTCAACCGCCCGCTGGGGATCCCGCTGGGAATGTCGGTTGCTTCCGTGGAACAGGCCATCCGCAGTCATCCCGATGCCAAAGCCATCATCGTCAACAACCCCACCTATTACGGGGTTTGCTCCAATCTGCGGGAGATCGTCCGGCTGGCTCATGCCGCCGGCATGAAAGTGCTGGTGGATGAAGCCCACGGGACCCATTTCTATTTCGGGGATTATATGCCCCTGTCCGCCATGAGCGTGGGGGCTGATATGGCGGCGGTGAGTATGCATAAAACCGGCGGTTCCCTGACGCAAAGCTCCGCTTTGCTGCTCGGGCCGGACATCAATCCCGGCTATGTGCGGCAGGTCATCAACCTGACGCAAACCACCAGCGCTTCGTATCTCCTGCTTTCGTCCCTGGATATTTCCCGGAAAAACCTGGCTTTGCACGGGAAGGAGATCTTTGAAAAAGTGACGTCCCTCGCATCCTATGGGATCCGGGAGATCAATAAGCTTGGGGGACTGTATGCCTTCTCCAGAGAGCTGATCAACGGGGACGATATTTTCGATTTCGACCCCACCAAGATCTCCGTTCATACCAGAGATATCGGGCTTGCAGGGATCGAAGTGTACGATATTCTGCGGGATAAGTTTGATATTCAGATTGAATTCGGAGATATCGGCAATATTTTAGCCATCGTTTCTGTCGGAGACAGGATCCTCAATATCGAACGGCTGATTTCCGCCCTTTCGGAGATCAAGCGGCGCTATACCCGTGACCCGGCCGGGATGCTGGACCATGAATATATTGAACCGCACGTCTGCTGCTCCCCGCAGGAGGCTTTCTATGCGGACAAGGTGCAGCTTCCTCTTCAGGAGACCCTTGGAAAAGTCTGCGCCGAATTCGTTATGTGCTACCCGCCAGGCATTCCGATTCTGGCCCCCGGAGAACTGATCACCAAAGATGCCATTGAATATATTCAGTATGCCAAAATCAAGGGCTGCAATCTCCTCGGCGCAGAGGATATGAATACAGAGCGGCTCAATGTGATGGCCTCATAATCATCGAACAGGAGGTTTTGCAAATGGAGATGTGGTACACCGAAGAGCAGACCAATAACGTGCGCTTTTCCATTCGGTGTGACAAACAAAAATATTCGGCACAGTCGGATTATCAGCGCATTGAGATCTTCAGCACCCCGGAGTTCGGCGATGTGCTGGTGCTCGATGACCGCATTATGCTGACCACCAATGACGAATTTATCTATCACGAAATGATCACCCATGTGCCGATGGCGACGAATCCCGGCATAAAAAAAGTGCTGGTGATCGGCGCCGGGGACGGCGGGACCGTGAAGGAACTGACACGGTATAAAACGATCGAATGGATCGATATGGTGGAGATCGACCGCATGGTCATTGACGCCTGCCGGGAGTTTCTGCCGGCCATTTCCTGCAAGCTGAACGACCCGAGGGTGCATATCCATATTGCCGACGGGCTGCGCTTTGTCAGAGAACATCAGAATGAATATGACCTGATCATTGTGGATTCCACCGACCCGATCGGCCCCGGAGAAGGATTGTTTACCACGGAGTTCTACGGCAACTGCTACAACGCCCTGAATGAAAACGGCATCCTCGTCAACCAGCATGAAAGCCCCTTTTACCGAACCTATGCCAAAGCGATGCGGAATGCTCACCGGAAAATCGTGGAGTTCTTCCCCATCGTCAAGGTCTATCAGGCGCATATCCCCACCTACCCTTCCGGGCACTGGCTGTTCGGATTTGCTTCCAAACGGTTCCATCCGGTCCACGATTTAGATGAGGGCGCCTGGAACCGGCTGGGACTGGATACACAGTATTACAACACCCGTCTGCACAAAGGCTGCTTTGCGCTTCCCACCTATGTCACAAGGCAGCTCCTTGAAGGCGAATAATGCTCCAAAAAGAGCCTGCGCTCTTTGAATAAACCAACATCACGGAGGTATTAAAAATGGGAAAAGCACTTATTATCGGCGCCGGCGGCGTTGCAAGCGTTTGCATTCATAAATGCTGCCAGAACTCCGACGTTTTTGAAGAGATCTGCATTGCCAGCCGGACCAAATCCAAATGCGATGCCCTGAAAGCAAAACTAGACGGAGGAAAGACAAAAATCTCCACTGCTCAGGTGAATGCAGACAACGTGGACGAACTGATCGCCCTGATTGAATCGTTCCGTCCGGATGTGGTCATCAATTTAGCGCTGCCGTATCAGGATCTGACCATTATGGACGCCTGTTTAGCCACGAAGGTCAATTATGTGGACACCGCCAATTACGAACCGGTGGATACGGCAAAGTTTGAATATAGCTGGCAGTGGGCCTACCGGGAACGGTTTGAAAAAGCCGGCATCACTGCTTTGCTCGGAAGCGGCTTTGACCCCGGCGTCACCGGAGTGTTCAGCGCCTATGCCATGAAGCATCAGTTTGATGAGATCAATTATATTGACATCCTCGACTGCAACGCCGGGGACCACGGCTACCCCTTTGCGACCAATTTCAACCCCGAGATCAATATCCGGGAAGTGTCCGCCAAGGGAAGCTATATCGAAGACGGCAAATGGGTGGAAACCGAGCCGATGGAGATCAAACGGGTGTATGATTTCCCGGAGATCGGCCCGAAAGATATGTATCTGCTGCACCATGAGGAATTGGAATCGCTGGCGCTGAATATCAAGGGCATCAAGCGCATCCGCTTCTTTATGACGTTCGGACAGAGCTATCTGACCCATCTGAAATGTCTGGAAAATGTCGGCATGACTTCCATCGAGCCGATCGAATTTGAAGGCAAACAGATCGTTCCCCTGCAGTTCCTCAAAGCTGTGCTCCCGGATCCGGCTTCTTTGGGTCCCCGCACCAAGGGTAAGACCAATATCGGCTGCATTTTCATCGGCAAAAAGGACGGCAAGGAAAAGACCTATTACCTCTACAACGTCTGCGATCATCAGGAATGCTATCGAGAAGTGGGGTCTCAGGCCATCTCCTACACCACCGGCGTTCCGGCGATGATTGGCGCTGCGATGCTGCTGACCGGCAAATGGAATATGCCCGGCGTGCATAACATTGAGGAATTTGATCCCGATCCTTTTATGGACGCCCTCAATCAGTTCGGCCTTCCCTGGAAAGAGAGCTTCCACCCGGATTTAGTAGAATGATCCCCTCCCCTGCTTTGTCTTTTATGAGGACCCGGTTTCGGCCGGGTCCCTTTTTTATTTTTCAAAGAAAAACCTGTCCAAGGATTGTATATTGAGTTAATTCATGATATACTATAAGACATTCGGATAGTCAAATATCAGCATTCTCGGAGGTGAAAAAAGTGGCAAACAGTGACAGTTGCGGGTCAAACGGTCGAATATGCGGATGTATTCTCCTTATACAGCAACAAACTGGCTTTGCTGCTTTTTAGTGAATGCACCATATCCGTAATTCCATGCGTGACCCGTCATGCGTGGATTTTTTTGTCCATTTGTCCCTTCTGCCGATTTTTCTACACAGGAGGATAAATCAATGGAAAACAAGACAATAACTGCCTCTCCGGCTGCGCCCGAAACAACGGCAAAGCCTGATTACAGTTCGGAAATTGCTGCCATCATCCGCAGCAACGATGCTCCAAAAACCATGATGGGCCGGCTGGACGATTACCATGCAAACGATATTGCCGAAGTAATGTCCTCATTTGGTCTGGCAGAACGAAAAAAGTTCTATCGTATCTGCGGGCTTGAAATGCTTGCGGAAATCTTTGAATATTTTGATGAAAATGAGGCCGCAGCCTATATTCAGGAGATGGGAATCAAAAAAGCCGCCTCTGTTATTTCCAAGCTCGACACGGACACGGCGGTAAACATTCTGCGCTGCATTGAAAAAGAAAAACGTTCCCTGATTATCGAAACGGTTGATCCCGATGTGCAAAAAGAAATCCGGCTGATTGCATCCTTCGATGAAGATGAGATCGGAAGCCGTATGACTGTGAATTGTATTATCATCCGGAACGATATGACGATCAAACAGGCTATGAATGAACTGGTGCAGCAGGCAGAAGAAAATGACAATATCTCTACCCTGTTTGTGGTGGAGCATGACGGAGAGTTTTACGGCGCTGTCGATCTGAAGGATTTGATTACCGCAAGAAGCAACGGAAATCTGGAAGATATCATCACAACTTCCTTTCCCTATGTGTATGCAAATGAGCAAATTGCTGACTGCATTGAGAAATTAAAAGATTATTCCGAAAGTATTATTCCTGTCCTCGATGACGGCAATATTTTTCTGGGGGTTATCACCTCTCAGAATATCATGGAGGCGTCTGATGAAGAAATGGGAGAAGACTATGCCCGTTTGGCAGGTCTGACGGCGGAAGAAGATCTTCAGGAACCCATTGTCCGGAGCCTGAAAAAACGAATGCCGTGGCTGCTGATACTGCTTGGTTTGGGAATAGTGGTGTCGACGGTGGTGGGCGCTTTTGAAAGCGTCGTTTCGCAGTTGACCCTGATAATGGCATTCCAATCTTTGATTCTCGATATGGCGGGTAATGTCGGTACACAATCCCTTGCGGTAACCATACGGGTGCTGACGGATGAAACATTGACCTTCAAACAAAAATGGCACTTGATCTCCAAAGAATCCCGCATTGGTTTTCTGAACGGAACGATTCTCGGCCTTGTATCGTTTCTGCTGATTGGTCTTTATCTGTTTCTCTTCAAAAGCAAAGACATCTTCTTTTCCTTTGCCGTATCTGGGTGTGTTGGTTTTTCTTTGATCATAGCCATGTTTATTTCCAGCATTATCGGAACCCTGATCCCGCTGTTTTTTAAGAAAATCGGTGTCGATCCTGCGGTAGCCTCCGGTCCTCTGATCACAACAATCAACGACCTGGTAGCGGTGGTTTCCTATTATGGGATGAGCTGGATTTTTTTGCTCACTATTTTTCATCTTTCCTGAACAGGCAGCCGGTCTCCGGAAATCCCGGAGACCGGCTGCCTGTTGTGTTCCCGCTATATGGGGATCATCATCAATTATTGACCGCCACTTCCAAGGCCTGAGAAGCCGCTATGTATTCATCTACCAACTGTTCGAGGGCATTATACTTTTCGGTTTCAAATTCAAACTTTGCCAGAACCTTATTCATCATGGCTTTTTCGCCTTCGGCATAATCGTTGTCGCTTTTGAAAAGCATCAGAAGCTCTGTGACGATGATGTTTTTCTCCTGTCTGGACGTGATCCGGCTGAGTTCATCGAGAATATCATCGAGCGGCAGTTCGGTGTCCGGCATATGATTGGGGATCATCATCTCGTGGCAGTACAACGCGATAGACTCCATTTCTTCAAACACAAACACCCCGTCCGCCATAACTGCGTGAGCGCACAGACTGAGAAACAATTCTTTTTGATTATCCTTCAATTGATTCAGAAACATTCTGCTTTCCTCCTGTCTTATCAAAAACGGCAGAGCCGCCTGTTCGGGCGTTTTCTCTGCCGTTTTTCTTCTTTTTTCGATGTGCTTATGCCAGCTCGTCTACCAGCTTCTGAAGGGCAGCAAGAGCTTCCTCGGGCAGCGCATCGTACCCGCCCTTCTTCTCGGAAAAGCCCTTTACGGCATTGACACGATTCTGCATGGCGTTTCTCAGCGCCTCTTTATAGGCAGGATCGCTCAGATCCGGCTCGAAGCCTTCCCAGGTCATGATTTCCACATCCTCGAAGGGACCCCACTTGGTGAACTGTGCGGTGCCTTCTACGATGGCTTCCAGGATTCCGAGAGTATCTTCTTTCTGAACCTTCTTGCCCATGAAATCACCGGTGTTGACAATGTAGCAGGCCACGTTCTTCTCGGCGACCAGCTTTCTGAACTTCACATAATCGTTCACCAGCGGATAGGTGCGGAAGGGGTTTGCATAGGGAACGATCCGCAGGGCGTTCATATCGGTGCCGGCAGCCACACGCTCCGCAGTGGATGTCTTGGTGGCCAAGGTAGCGCCCATAACGGAAGCCAGCGCGGGACCGTTGAGCTTGACGCAGGGAGGAATGGTGGGATCCTTCATGATCCAGATAATGGAATTGACCGGAGAGCTGATCTTATCCACACGGTTCGGAGACCAGAGCTTCGACTTGATGGCACGGCCGTTGCCGTTGCGGATGTCTTCCGTAACAAGCTGGACTTTGCCTTCGCTGTCCAGTGTCGCAGAGCAGTTCTGCACACTGAGCAGGTACTTATTATCCGGGCAGCCGGTGGGATAATCGGCGGTTTTGTCAAAATAGGACGGCTCCAGTGCAATAGAAGCGCAGGTGTCGGAATTGATGATGAAGGCATCATCATGCAGCACGGTAATGGAGGGGTATTTGCCGCCGTGGGTGGCGTGGGTCAGGGTGGACTTGCCGGAACCGGAAAGACCGAACACGGAAGCCACATACTTTCTGCCGTCTTCAAGAGTGTATTCCTTCTGACCGCCGTGGCAGGAAGCATATCCGTTGCGGTTGGCGATAGCCCAGGCGATCGTCAGCGTGCCCTTCTTATGCTCGCCGAAATATTTCATGCCTAAAATGGCGGCGCAGTTATTGTTCGTATCAAAATAGCAGCAGGTGAGGTCATCACTCAGGCAGCTGTAATCCACATCCGGGGACGGGGTGGGCGCCCACTGCGGGTCGGAGAAAATGTAGATGTCCGGCTCGCTGCCGCCGCCGACAGGCTGAGACTCCTGATACATCTTGACATATTCGTCATTGATGTACTGGAAGTTCAGAAGCCAGTTGTACATCAGGTTCTCTTCTCCCTCCGGGATGAGCAGGTGCGCTTTGACCATAAATTCGGGATCAAGACCAATATACGCAGTGGCATGATAGAGTTTCTTGAAACGGGTTTTATAGACAGCGTCCATGACGACCTTGTCCAGCTTGGCATCATCTACGCCGGGCTCGCCTTTAATGCGTCTGGCGGCAGCATAACGGCCGGTTACGGCTCCGTCATTGAACAGCAGCACTTTGGCGTCTTCCGGAAGACCAACCTTCGGCCCTTCAAAAACAGGCATATCCGTTACAATGGTGCCGGGAGAGTTCTTGGCCAGCTCATAGGCCTGCGCCAAAGAGGTTACTTCCACTACATTATTGCCGTAAAAGGCACCTTCAATAATGGAGCGGGTTTTGGAAAAACCTACTTTTCCTTTTCCTATTTCACTAATAGGATACAATGCTTTTGTTGACATAGCGATCCATCCTCCTGCTAATTCTTCGGAAAATGCCAGCAGCATCTTCCATTCAGCTATCATTTTACTCTATTATTCGATTCTTGTCAAGCAACCACCAGCGTGACGCTGGACCCGGGTCTGGGGGAGTGCCCCCAGACCCCCCTTCCGGGGCTTGCACCGGAAGAAGATGCCCAAGGTCTTGCAAAGGAGGGAAAAGTTTCGCTGGGGCCTTTTCAAAGGCTGG
>CACYCG010000066.1 GCA_902772855.1 uncultured Ruminococcus sp. | reverse complement strand
TGCTTCTCAGAATATTTAATTAGGGATTGACGAAACTTCATCTTTTGTGTTACAGTATTCATAGCAAATAGGACTCTCCTTTGTTATTGTTTGTTATTGCAAATTAACTGTAACACAGGATCTTCCTATTTGCTATTCTTTTTTTCTAACTGTAACATATCAATTGTAAACCTACAGCCATTTTCTTGAATCGTCCGAATCCGGTATTGATTTCTTTTCCAAAAAATGATACTATAAGAAAGGATAGGTGCGCCCCATAGAATAAACGAAACATTACAACAAAAAAATGATGGGAGGAATACGATGGCTGACAAGACGGAGGAGAGCAAGCGGCTCCATATTCCCTGGAAGCTGATTTTTAATATAGCGATCATCGGGCTGACGATATTTTTGGTGCTGTATTTTATTTTTTCGGAAGGCGGCTTCATCGACCTGCTGGAGAGCGAGCTGAAGATCAATGTCCTGTGGCTTTTGATCGCTGTTTTTGTGCACCTGCTGAATATCGCTTTGGATGCCACCATTATTTATTTGTTTCTCAAAGAGACTACGCCTAAAGTTACCGTTATGAACGCCTTAGTTGCTTCCATGACCGGTCAGTTTTTCTGTGCGGTCACCCCCAGCGCCACCGGCGGACAGCCCATGCAGATCTTAGCCATGTCCCGCATGGGCATCAAGGCTGCCAATGGTACTTCGGCGCTGGTGCAAAAGTTTTTGGTCTGGCAGTTCACCCTTTCCATTTATTGTATCGTCGCAGTCGTTGCCCGGTTTTCTTTTTTCTCCCAAAAACTGGATCCTGCCATGTGGGTCTTTTCGCTCATTGGGTTTGCCGCTCAATTGGCTATGATCGGCGTTTTGCTGCTGGCGTCTTTTTGCAAAGGAGCTACCACCCGAGTCGTCAATTTTTTCCTGACGATCCTTTACAAACTTCATATCATCAAAAATCTGGAAGAAAAGAAGAAAAGCATTGGGGAGACCCTCGATTCCTTCCACCGCAGCAATAAAGAGCTTAACAAAAATAAACCCCTGCTCATCAAGATCTACGTCATCACCGTCATTCAAATGACCGCCTTTTTCCTCGTTCCGTACTGCATCGCCCGTTCTTTCAACATCCACTGCGATCTGTTCGATATGCTCTGCGCCCAGTCTTATGTCAATATGGTCTCCAGTCTGGTCCCTCTGCCGGGCGGTTCGGGCGCAGCGGAATACTGCTTCAGCATCTTCTTCGGCTCCTATTTCAATGTCAAAACCATCAAATCCGCCATTCTTCTCTGGCGCACCATCACCTATTACGGAACGATTGCCCTTTCCGCTCCGTTTGCCCTGTTCCATAAGAAAAAACGCATTGAGGCCCACACCGGCGCTCATTCTGCCGCCGAATCCGAGGTGTAAGCAATATGAATAAGAAAAGCCCTTCTGTCAGCGTGATCATCCCCATTTTCAACTGCGGTTCTTTTTTGGAACAATGCCTTAATTCTGTCAGCAGGCAGACGTTTTCCGATTTTGAAGCGCTGTTGATCTACACCCCCAGCGAAGACAAAACGCTGGAGATCGCCCGGCGCTTTTGCGAGAAAGATAAACGGTTTTCCATTCTCCCCGGAGAAGGAATGGCCGGCGGCTGCCGGAATGTCGGCATTCGCCATGCGAAAGGGGAGTACCTTTCCTTTATCGACGGAGACGACTCCATTCGGCCGCAGTTTTTAGAAAAGCTGATCCAAGCCGCCCGAAAAACGTCCGCTGATATCGCTGTCTGCGGCTACTGCTATTTTTATGAGAATAAACAAAAACTCAAAATGCCCCTGATGAAAACACACACCCGCCTGCTGACGCAGGAACAGGCGCTCAAGGAACTGCTGCGGGATCACACCATGCGGTTTTATCTTTGGAACAAACTGTGGAAGCGTTCCCTGTTTCTTGACAACGAGATTGAGATCCCCGATATGTATTATGAAGATGCCGTGGCGTGTACCCGGCTGTTCAGCGCAGCCCGGCTGGTCATCAGCCTGCGCTACTGCGGCTATGAATACCGCAGGGCTTTCTCCCGGTTCCGGGAAGCCACCATGACCGGTCAGCGGATCAACGATTACGTCAATACCGTCCCTCTCATGCGCCTCACTCTGGAGGAGCGGGGGCTGTATGCAGCCGTCAAACCCTCTTTTCAGCCCCATGTCCTGCACGTCCTGCTGTCGGCGCCTTTGCTGACGGCTCAGGCCTCCGAAGACCTGCAAAAAGGGATGTGGGAAAACACGCTGACCGCCATGAAAAAAGTGGTTTCCTGCTGCATGATGTCCAAAAAAACGCTGCAAAGCTATGATATTCAAAAAACGAAAGTGGAATAATGAGGTGAAGATATGTCAGAGCCGAAGGTTTCGGTGATTGTGCCTATTTATAATGTGGAAAAATATCTGGATAAATGTCTGAGATCACTTCAGGAGCAGACCTTCCGGGATTTTGAAGTATTATTGATCGATGACGGGACCCCCGACAACAGTATGGCCATCGCTCAGCGCTTTGCCGATGCCGATCCCCGTTTTCTCATTTTTCACAAACAGAACGGCGGTCTGTCCGATGCCCGGAATTACGGCATTGAACGGGCCACAGGAGAGTTTATCACCTTTGTCGACAGCGATGATTATGTGCACCGGGATTTTTTGAAGGTGTTATACCATGAATGCGCCGACAACGGGGCGGATTATTCCTACTGCCGTTTCAAGCATTCTTATTTTCGCATCGGGCTGACGCTTCCGTCCTTTATCAGCGCCGGAAAAGAAGTCATGAAAACCAGAGATGCCCTGAATATTCTGATCAAAGATAATTATCTTCACAGCTACGCCTGGAACAAAATGGTTCGCAGAACGCTGTTTACCGATCATGGCATTACCTTTCCGAAAATGTATTTTGAAGATATTGCCACCAGCAGCCGGGTAATGTATCATGCCAATAAAGTGGCCATCACCGACAAATATCTGTACTATTATGTAAAGCGATACGGCAGCATCATGGCCACGATGGATGCACAAAAAATTGACGATCTGATCCGTTCGGTGCTGATCGTCCGGAATTACATTCAGGGACAGGGACTTTATGAAGACTACCGCCGTTCCATGCGGGGGTTTGCAAATAAGATCCGTCTGGTCAATATCTACTCCATTTTCCGTCAGCATATCCTCCACCTTGATTTCCGGAAATTAGGCTATAATCTCAAAACCAATAATCGTCTGTACCGGTTTATCGTAGACGATAATTACCAATGGGTCGAAGGCTTTCCGGAGCTTCCTTACCGTATGCACCAGCCTGGCTGGCATATAGACCGACACACATAAAAAAAGCTGTCACCTTTTCGTGACAGCTTTTTTGTTCGTATTTCATCCCGTCTTTTCGCTTCTGACGGCCTTCAGGAGAAGGGGGAGGTGGATTCATGCTTTCTCCGGTATTTTTCAAGGAGTTCAAGCATCAAGGTGTAAATGTTCTTAGAAGAATTGCCTTTTGAGAATGTCTGGATGGAAGTTTTCATCGCCGCCAATTTTTCCGGATGCTCCAGCAAATCGGTAATGGTGGCAGTGCAAGTATTGTTTTTTTCCAAGCGGACAGCCATATTCTTTCCGACCAGAAAATCAGCATTCTGCTCTTCCTGCCCGGGGATAGCCTTGAAGATCCCCATCGGCAGACCGCTGGCGATGGCCTCGCTGACCGTCAGCCCGCCGGGCTTGGTCACGATCATATCCGAAATATGCATATATTTCGGCACTTCATTCGTAAAATACAGCAGTTTCGTGGGCTTTTCGGGTTTTTTATGGCGGGAAATCAGAGAGCCGGATTTCGGCCGGATCACTTCCTTGATTTCAGCCAAGGTATTATTCAGTGTGATCTTGCGGAGATACCGGTCGAAGGTATCGTACAGCTTTTCATTTTTCCCGGTAATGACGATGATCTGGAAATCGGCGGTGGATTTGACGATTTTATGATAGATCTTCAGAATATCCGTCACGCCGAAACTCCCGGCCATGATCAGGATGGTAGGCAGCTCAGGGTCCAGCCCCTCGCTCTGAAGCGCTTCCGCCCGGTCGATTTCCTCAAAGAACTGATGCTTGACGGGGATTCCGTACGGATACACCCGCACCCGGTCCACACCTCTTTCCACAATCGCATCTACCATTTCCCGGCTGGAAACGATATAGGCGTCCACGCCGTCGCTGATATAGGTCTGGTGCACGGCAAAATCGGTCAGGATATTGATCACCGGCAGATCAATATAACCATGGGTTTTCAAAGCCGTCACAATCTCTGCGGCAAAGGCATGGGTCGTGATGACAATATCCGGCGCAAAGTTTTCCAGAAGGGGGAGCAGCCTGCTTTTGAGGGAATTGGTGGCGAACTCCACGGTTTTGTTGATAGTGGCGTTTTTGTCAGACGTGCGGTAAACAGTGCCGTACATAGTTGGCGTGTTTTTCGCCATATACACATAGCCGCCGGTAACGGCTTTATTCAAAAAAGGACTGACATATTCAAGAGTATCGGCAATCTCGATGACAGCATCTTTGCTTTGAGAAAGGATATAATCTTTCAAGGCATTGGCCGCTGTCATATGGCCGCCTCCTGTGGTGGCCGATAAAATCAGAACTCTCATGAAATCATCCTTTCACGTCATAAAGATGCTTTCATTATACTCTATTTCCTGCAACATTTCAACAAGGAATCGGGAAAATACCAGATATTTTTATCGAAAATACCCTTTCCGAAAAACATAACCAAAAAAAGCAAAAATCCGAAAGGATGTTTGGCAGAAATTGTTTCCGCTGGCATGAAATAATGCTTTGCTTTTTTAGATAAGATGATGTATGATAATAGATGGAAATCCCTGCTTATTAGTCTTAAAATTTCAGTTGGGAGGATACTCTATGGATATTGAAAAGAAGGAGAACGCTTTGCCTCAGGCGGAAGCCGAAGCTGCCGCCAAAGCCGTTTCCTCTGAGGCTGCTGCCGAAGCATCCGAGACGGATACTGTCGACACTGCTGCCCAAGTCACGGAAAAGCCCGCAGAAGAGGAAGGTGCCGCAGAGGGGGAAGAGGTCGTTTTTGCGGCTTCATTGGAAAAGCAATCGGTCAGGCGCCATGCCACCAATCAGATGTCCGCCCCTTCCGGGAAAAAAAAGAAAGTGCCGGCCCTTCCCATCATTATCGGTTCCGTGGTCCTTACCGGCGTTGCAGTCGGCGGCATTTGCTACGCCATGCAGCTCAACTCCGGCGGCTCCGCTCCCTTTTTGCCGGCGGCAGCGTCCCAGACGGCCGGTGCGGCTGGCTCTCCCGCATCCGAAACAACCGCTTCTTCCTCAACTCCTTCAGCCCTTCCCGTCATCCGGGAGGAAACGCTGGAACTCAAGACCGTCGACACCACCAGCATCGTATTCGGAGAAAACGTCACGGTCTGCGGCATCAATTTAGCCGGCAAAACGCTGTCGGAATCCTATGATGCCATGCAGAATAAAATGAAAGAACTGCGGGACCCCATCACCATTAACATCACCTGCGACGGAAAGGCGATGGTCCTCAGCGAAAACGATTTTTCCTTCAACACCGACCTTTCCTCCGTTCTTCTTCAGGCATATCATTACAGTCGAGGAGAACTCGACACCGTTACCGTCGATACGGCCTATAACGACGGCATCCTTGATTTCAAGGTAATGTCTGTGGTGGATCTGAAATCCGTGGACGGCGCCGTCAAAAAAGTGTCCGATAAGTTCGACATCAAACCGGTCGATGCCTGTGTGACCTCGTTCGATCCTACCAAAACCGAAAAGTTTACCTATGCAGACGGCAAGGACGGCTATCTCATCGACAAAAAAGAAGTCAAAGCCCAGATTGAAGACATCCTTTCCCGAGGCGTCAAAACCGGAGCGATGGCAATTACTACCAAGCAAACTCCGTTTGAAGTCACCTTGGCCGACATCAAAGCCAATACCAAGCTGATCGCTTCCAGCGAAACGACCGCCCGTAACGTGTGGGCTTCCAACTTCAATATGAAACTGGCCATCCGCACCGCTTCCGGCACGATCGTCAAACCGGGTGAAACGTTCTCCTTCAACGGAATGACCGGCAACACCACGACCGGCGAATTGGGCTATGTTCCTTCCACGGCCATTGAAAACGGCAACTATGTGCAGATGTACGGCGGCGGCATCTGTCAGGCTTCCACCACCATTTATTTATGTGCCCTGAAAGCGGATATGGAAGTAGTCGAGCGCCACGCCCACCAATTCCCCTCTGTCTATGCGGACAAGGGACTGGATGCAACTGTGGATTACGGCAACCTCGATATGCGCTTCAAGAATAACAAAAAGTTCAGCATTTATATTGCTACTTATGTGTACGATAATGACGGGGACGGGTATGAGGAACTGATGGTGGAAATGTACGGTCCTTTGTCCACGGAATATGATGAGATTGTTCCTGTCGGATGGATCACTTCCGCTGGTTCCCAGTCCTATTCAGCCAAAGGCGCAAAGATTTACTATAAAGACGGAAAAGAGATCAAGCGGGAATACCTCCCTTCCGGCACCTATGATTACAAATATGATGATTACTACTCCGCCACGGCCCAGATCCCGGCCGATCCCGATTTTGGTCCGAAAAACGTTACCCCCACCAAAAAACCGCCCACGGTCTATTCACCCGGAGGCTGCGGTAGCAACGCTCCGGTAGCATACGGAAAAGCAGCCGATTATCTCAAAAAGATCCATGAACCGGCGGCTGAGGAAACTTCCAAGCCCTCTGCCACTTCTTCAAAACCTGCTGAAAGCTCCAAACCCGCTGAAAGTGACGATTCCTCCGGAGGTACTTCCGAAGTCAGTCATGAGGTCACTCAGATCTCCTTTATAGAAACCCCCTGAAATGAAAACGCCGGCTCGGTAGCAGAAACTGCCCGAGCCGGCTTTACTGTTTCAAGCCATAGGGGAGAGATCATTTCCTGAAAAACTGCGTAATAGACAGCGCCGCCACCGCTCCGTCGGAAACCGCCTTCGCCACCTGCAGCAGTCCGCCCACACAGTCGCCTCCGGCAAACAATCCGGGAATGCTGGTCGCCATCGTGCGGTCCACCATGATATAATTTCCGTCCAGCACAGCGCCGACTTTTTTGGCAAGATCGGTGCTTCCGGCCGTGCCGATCGCTACGAAGACTCCGGCCGTTTCCAAACGGCTGCCGTCTTCAAAGACAACGGCCTCCACACTGCGTTCCCCTTCTATGCAGCGGATCTTTGTATCGGACAGAGAAACTCCCTCCGGAAGGGAACCGGTAAAGGGAAGCCCGTCGGTGAGGATCGTGACCGAAGAAGCGGTCGCCTTCAGCACGGCTGCTTCATGAGCAGCATACTCCCCGCTGCCGATGACGACCACCGGTTTTCCACGGTAAAAAAAGGCATCGCAGACAGCGCAGTAACTCACGCCTTTGCCTTCAAATGATTTCAGCCCCTCGATTTTCGGAGCTTTGCGGGTCGAACCAGTGGCAATCATGACCGCATCGTACACCTGTAAGCCGAGCGTCGTATCGGCCTGAAAGCGCATATCCGGCAGGATCTGCAGCCCAAGCACTTCTCCTTCCAGCATTCTGACGCCTAAGCGCGCAGCCGCCCGAAGACCGTTTTCATACAGTTCCGCGCCGGAGATCGGCTCGGCAAATCCGTAATAATTTTCGATTTTTTCCGCTTTCAGCAAAGCGCTGCTGCCGCTGGAGATCACGGTAACGTCAGCCTCCCGGCTGCGGGTCAGATACAGCGCCGCCGAAATTCCCGCAGGTCCGGCCCCGATGATCAACGCTTGTTTCATATCGCATCATCCCTTCTGTACTCGGTGATAATACCTGTAGTATACCATAAAATTCGACCATAATTGTTAAGAATCGGAAAACGTTGCCTTTTTTAACAGCAGCAGCGTATGTGGAAATTGGTAACAACTGTATTCACAGAAACCATTTATCGTTAAATTACCAATAATTACAATCCATATGTTGTGGAGAATTATACAAATAATCGAAAATGCTGGAAGATGTTGTATATGACCCGAAAATGAATAAAAAATAGTTGACAAATTTTATAACGGAGGGTATAATAAAGCAAGAATTCAATCGTGGATTCATGTCATTTTGGTTGGATTCGAAATCTAAAGAAAGGAAGTTATTAGCGATGAACAAGGTCTTGAAAATTGCTTCAGTTGCTGTTCTCTCTGCCGTAGTTGCTGCTTCTGCCGCTGTTTCTGCATCGGCTGCCGGGCTCAATGACGCTGAGAACAAGATCCTCGCTGAGCTGCGCACCACCACTCCGATGGCTGGTGTTGAGAAGTCTCTTCCGTCCAGATATATCAATCAGGCGGAGAACTACTTCAACGGGATCGAGATTACTGACGAGCAGGCTACTCAGATCATTGCCAAGATTGAAGAGATCAAGGCTTATCTGACCAGCACCGGAAAGCCCAACACCAAGTCTCTGTCCGATGACGAGATTGCTAAGGTGGTGGCTATGTCCAACGAAGCAGTTGGCTACATCAACTGCACCTTGACCTATGACAGAGCTACTGGCGATGTTACTGTTACTCCCAAGGGTTCCAGTGGTGGCGGCAGCGGCACTGGAGTAGTCATCGACACCAAGGATACCGATGTCAAGAATACTGGTTTCGGTCTTCCCGAAGTGACTGCTGTTGCTGGCGTTGGTCTCCTCTGCGTAACAGCTGCTGGAGTATATCTCCTCAGAACGTCCAAGAAGGAAGAGAGCTGCTAATCGGTAGTATCCTCTTTTGCGGATAAGGAATGATGGTGGTGACGCCTGTCATCACCATTATTTTTTGAGGACTGTTTCATCATTCTAAACGTTCCGATCGCCTGCGGCTCATCTCCGTAAGGCATGATTTCATATACAACAACCGGTTCGGCATACGGCTGACCGAGGGGAAAAAGGAGCAGGAAAATGGAAGAAAAAAAGGAACGGGTTCAGGAAAGCGAGATCGATCTTCGGTTCATCTTCAGGGTGATCCGGAAAAATCTTCTTCCGCTGATTCTGGTCACCGTTGTGTTTGCCGGCGGCTTTTATGCCTATTCCAAATTCTTCATAC
>CACYCG010000065.1 GCA_902772855.1 uncultured Ruminococcus sp. | reverse complement strand
GGAATATGAGGTCATCGCCCCGGGGTCGGGGATCGAATATGATTCCAGCGAATCCTATGTGGTGCGGGTGAAAGCCCCCCGCCGGGTGATCGAAACGCTGTTTGACCTGCTCAACCGGCAGCAGCACCTCCTGCTCGAACCCGGCAGGCTGCTTATTGAGCGGGAGATCCGCCATTCCGACACGGTCATCACCATTTCCAGCGCCTCTCTCGACGTCAGCGAGGTGGGGCTCAACCCCAACCGGGTGGAAACCGCCGAAACAAGAGCACTCACCGCTATGCTGATGGAGCTGCAGCGCTGCAACTTCATTACCAACTTTGCCCCGAACAAGGCCAACCCCGCCATTGTGAGCTTCCGCTTTGCCTCCACCCGCATGAAGGAGCTGCTGACGGACCCCGGACGGCTGCTGGAGGTGTACACGTTTTATGAAACCCTCAGCACCGGGTATTTTGACGACGCCGCCTGCCGCTATGAGTTTGAATGGGAATACGGCGGCGTCACCAATGAACTGGACTGCATTTTTACCAAAGGGTTCTGCACCCTGTTCGTGGAATGCAGGGGCACCAAAAAGCTCACGCTGGACCATTACCACAAGCTGCACAGCATCGCCGAGCAATTCGGCATCGGCTCGGTGAAGGTAGTGGTGGGCACCACGCATAACGACCGGCTGCAGGAGATGACCGTTATCAACCAGCGTCAGCTCAGCCGGGGAAGTCAGCTCAACATCGTCACCGTGAACGGCTTCCGGGAGATTTCCCGCATCGGAGAGACCCTGGCCTCCATTGTGGCAAAACGCCTGGAATGAATCTGCGGAAAGGATAGGAAAGCCGATGTATACACCAAAGCCGCTTAATACAGACCGGATCCGGCTGCCGGAGGAACTGTTGGAATTGACCGAGCAGATCGCCTCCAACGTTCACGATGTGTGGGCGAAGGGGCGCATGGAAGAGGGGTGGGTGTACGGGGAAGCCAAAGACCCCGCCGCCAAAACCACTCCCCTGCTGGTCCCCTATGACAAACTGCCGGAAAGCGAAAAGGAATACGACCGGCGCACAGCGCTGGAAACCCTGAAAATGATCCTGCTCTTAGGATACACGATTGAAAAAAAGGAGGACAACTCATGACAACACTGGAAAAAACCGCCGTTTTTTTAGAGGAAGCGCAAACGTATTATCTGGCAACTGTGGAAGGCGACCAGCCCCGGGTGCGCCCGTTCGGGACCGTTCTGATCTGGGAAGGAAAGCTCTTTTTGCAGACCGGAAAGTGCAAGCCGGTCTCCCGGCAGCTCGCACAGAATCCCAAAGCTGAACTGTGCGCCTTTTCGGGCGGGCAGTGGGTGCGGGTAGCCGGAACCTTGGCGGAGGACCCCCGCCGGGAGATCAAAACCGCCATGCTGGACAAAATGCCCCAGCTCCGGGGAATGTACGGGGAAGACGACGGCAATATGCAAATGCTGTATTTTACACAGGCAGAAGTGACGTTTTCTTCTTTTACCGCCCCGCCCGAAACCGCTCCGCTGTATGAATAAGAGCCGAAAAACCCCCGCCGGAGGACCTGCTCCTCTGACGGGGGTTGTTTTGTTTGGTTTTTATTTCACGCCCTGCCGTTTGATGACGGCGTAGACGGTGCGAAACAGAATGCGGATGTCAAACCAGATGCCGGCGTGCTCTACATAATAAAGCTCCATTTTCTGCCTCTCGCCGGTTTCATAGCTGGCGTTATTCCGGGCATAGGCCTGCCAGTAGCCGGTCAGACCGGGCTTGACGGATAAAAACCGGCTTCTTTCTTCGTCGTTATACTGCCTGAGCTCATCTTCCACCACCGGCCGGGGGCCGACCATGCTGAGTTCCCCTTTGATGATGTTCACCAACTGCGGCAGTTCGTCCAGACTGGATTTCCGCAGAAAATCGCCGATGCGGGTGACACGGGGGTCATTCTCGAGCTTGAACTCCCGCTGGTATTGGGCATATTGTTCCGGGCTGAGCATTTCTTCGAGGCGGTCGGCATTCACCTTCATGGAGCGGAATTTGTAAATGCGGATCTTTTTCCCGCTCTTTCCAATGCGTTCCTGCCGGAAAATCGGGTCTCCCCCATCTTCCTTCCAGATGAGGACCATAAACACCGCAAACAGGGGACTGGACAAAAGCAAAATCAAAATAGAAAACAGGATATCAAACACCCGCTTGACAAACAAATACACGGGATTCTGGCGCACAGAAGGAGTCATACCGGAAGCTCTCCTCATTCTTTAATGTCCTCGGTCTTCCAACCACTTCCATTATACCCTCTCCCCTTTCACAAGTCAAGCAGCACCAGCGTGACGCTGGACCCGGGTCTGGGGGATTCTCCCCCAGACCCCCTTCCGGGGCTTGCACCAGAAGAAGATGCCCAAGGTTTTGCAAAGGAGGGAAAAGTTTCGGTCCAGCCTTTTCAAAGGCTGGCAGAGTCCAGAGACGGAGT
>CACYCG010000064.1 GCA_902772855.1 uncultured Ruminococcus sp. | reverse complement strand
GCGCCCTGGGAAAGAGGGCGCCCCCTTCTGACCGGCTGCATCAGGTTCCCGCCGCCGCCCCCGGCGGCCAGAGGCGTTTTCATTCCTTTTTTGAAAATTGATTTCCTTGCCCCCGGGGGAAACCCTTTTTGAAAAAAGTGCAGCGCCGCCGCTGCCGCTTCATTTTGTAACGGTGACTTTGTATTCTTTCAGGGCAACGGTTCCCTCTATGTCTTTTGCCAGCACACGGACAACGTATTCCCCCGCGGAAGCCGGGCGGAACCAGGCTTTTGTCTGGTTGACAAAGGGCGTGCCGATGGAAGTAAAGGCTTTGCCGGAGGCTTTGCGGTAATAGTAGGCGTAGGTATATCTCCCCGCTCCTCCGGAAGCCTTTCCGTTCACGCTCACGGCTGCGCCTTTTTTCACGGTGGTGTTGGGGGAATAGGAACGGTTCACTAAATCATCCTTTGTGGGGAAAGTGACCGCCAGCGTCATGATCTTGGAAGAGATCCTGCCGGTTTTGTCCTTGGCTTTCACCATGATCTGATATACGGCGGGACTATTCGGAAAAATGGTTGCCTCGGTCGTTCCGTCGTATTTCGTCCCGACAGAGGTCCAGCCCTTGCTATCCATCTTTTTGTAATAGAAGGCGTAGGTCACAGTGCCCTTTCCCTGCACGGAGCGGCCTTTTACGGTGACACCGTTCAGCTTCGGCACGGTGGTTTTGCTGAGGGTGGAGGTGTTCTGCAAAGAGGCAGCCGCAAAAGGCACCTGATTTTTCTCGGCATATTCCTGCGCCAGACTGCCGGGAATGCCGTAGATCGTCAGCTTTTCGCAGCCGACAAACGATTCGTAATCCAGCTCCGTGTTTTTGTCCGGGATCACCACGGACACCAGAGAGGTGCAGTCCTTGAAGGCATAGGTGTCCACCAGCTTCATGCCGTCCGGGATCTTTACGGTTATCAGGGAGGTGCAGTTTTCAAACATCCGGTAGCGCAGGGATGTCAGGTTGTTGGAAATCGTCAGGGATGTCAGAGCGGTGCAGTTCCGGAACACGCACATTCCCGTTTTGGTCACGCTGTCCGGGATCGTAATGCCCGGCAGGGAGGGGCAGTTTTCAAAGGCGCTTTCCCCGATCATCGTCACGCTGTTCGGGATGGTCACGTCCGTCAGCTCCCCGCAGTTCTGGAAGGCATTCCCGCCGATCTTCTCCGGGCCGAACCCGATTTGGACGGTTTTCAGCTCAAAGCAGTTATAGCAGGCATAGCTGGGCACCTCGGAAACGCTGCCAGGAATGGTCAGGGAGGTCAGGGCTTTGCAGCCCGCAAACGCCCATTCTCCGATGCTTGTCACGCCCTCCGGGATGGTAATGCTTTCCAGCCCTGAGCAATAGGCGAAGGTGCGCTCTTCAATGACGGTCATTTTTTTCGGAATGGCCACGCTGGTCAGGTGCGTGCAGTAACAAAACGCATAGCTGCCGATTGCCTCCACGCTTCCCGGAAGGGCAAGCGTTTTCAGGCTGTAGCACTGATAGAACGCTTTTTCCCCGATGCGGGTCACGGTGCCGGGAATGATGACGGACTGCAGGGTCTTCTGCCCGGAAAACGCCGAATCGCCGATGGCGGTCACGGGTTTTCCGTCGATTTTTGAGGGGATCACGGCGTCTTCTCCGGTCCCGGTCCATTTTGTCACGGTCACGTGATTGTCCGAAACGGTGTACTCAAACTTCCCGTCCGCAGTGGTCAGGGCCGAAGCTGTCAGGGAAAAGGGGCTTTCCTCCCCCGCCGGCAGCACCGCTCCGGCGCTCAGCAGCAGCGCTCCCGACAGCAAAACGGCTCCCAAACGACGCAAAAAGGGTTTTTTCATTGGCTTGTCCTCCTGTCCAAAAAGAATCAGCCGGCAAAGGAGATCCCCTGCCGGCTGACAGTATGCAATTGGAAATACTGCGCTGAAACGCTATCAGCCAAGCTCAGCAAAATACTTAATAGTTCTTACCATCTGGCTGGTGTAGCTGTTTTCGTTGTCGTACCAGGAAACGACCTGTACTTCGTAGAGATCGTCAGCGATCTTGGAAACCATAGTCTGGGTAGCATCGAAGAGAGAACCGAATCTCATGCCGATAACGTCGGAAGAAACGATCGGATCCTCGTTGTAGCCGAAGGACTCGGAAGCGGCAGCCTTCATGGCAGCGTTGATGCCGTCCACGGTCACGTCAGCACCCTTCACCACAGCGGTGAGGATGGTGGTGGAGCCGGTGGGAACCGGTACGCGCTGAGCAGAGCCGATGAGCTTGCCGTTGAGCTCGGGGATAACCAGACCGATCGCCTTGGCAGCGCCGGTGGAGTTCGGAACGATGTTGGCAGCGCCAGCTCTTGCACGGCGCAGGTCGCCCTTTCTGTGCGGGCCGTCCAGGATCATCTGATCGCCGGTGTAGGCGTGGAT
>CACYCG010000063.1 GCA_902772855.1 uncultured Ruminococcus sp. | reverse complement strand
TTCCGAACTGCTGATGGAATTGGCGGAGGGAACCGACGGCACCGTGGCCCAGATCCGTGAGAAGCTGATCGGTCTGGTCACCGAGCGGATTAAGGCACTGGTGGACAAACTCAAGGAAAAGCTCCAGACCGCCTATGACAAGGTAGACTGGGAAGGCATTGAGATGTACACCTATATCTCCGACGTGCTGAAGAAAAACACCTGGGGCTTCGATATGCTCCGCACCAAAGACGGAGAGCATTTTGAACTGGTGACGGATGACGGTTTCGGCGATCGCTATAACTACGGCGGCCGTTCTATGGTAGCCACCGCCGACGGCCTGTATATCGGCACCGCCAACCCCTTCTACGGCGCGCAGCTTTATCGTCTGACTTCTTATGATCCCGGCCCGGTCGAACCGGAACCGACTTCGGACGATGATCCGAAGACAAACAAGGATGACCAAAAAACAAACGACGACAAAGACACTCCCTCGGATATTCCTCCCACCGGAAGCACCACGCAGACGGCTGCGGCGGGTCTGCTGGGACTGTCCGCACTGTCCGCTGCTGTGGCCCTCCTGCTTGGAAAACGCAGAAAAGACTGATGAAAAGCCTGCGGGCTTTCAGACCAATACCCTCTCTTTCCCGGAAAGAGAGGGTATTTTCAAAAGAACGTGGAAAGGACGATCTATCGTGAAAAAACACAGGCAAATCATGGCCCTGCTGCTGTCCTGAGCGGTTGTCTGCTCTTTGGCGGCCTGTTCTTCCGGCTCATCGGACTCGTCTGCTTCCGCTCAGCCCTCCGCAGCCCCGCAAAGCGCTGCTTCCAATGCCTCCGGGCCGTCCGGGGAAGCCTCGTCCGCTTCTCCGGTGCAGGAAGCGCTGGATGCAACGGTGGAACGATACGGCTTTGAAGGGCTCCTGTATATTGAGAAAAACGGGGAAACGGTTGCTTCTATGGCCATTGGCAACAGCGAAAGCGGCACTCCTTACCAGCCGGATGTTCCCATGCCGGTCGGGTCTATGTCCAAACAGTTCTGCTCCGCTGCGGTGCTGCTGCTGCAGGAGCAGGGAAAGCTCAGCCTGGATGACACGCTGGCTGTCTATTTCCCGGAATATGAAACCGGCAGCGCTATCACGCTCCGGCAAATGCTGTCCATGCGCTCCGGTGTTCCGAATTATAATTTCGGTCCCATCGCCGGTGTGACCGATGATGAAACCGAGGAACATAACACAAAGCTGATCCTGGAGGAGATCTTCCGCCAGCCGCTGACCCAGAAGCCGGACCAGGGATTTCTCTATTCCAACGGCGGCTACCTGCTGCTGGCGAATATTGTGGAACAGGTGTCCGGGCAGAAGTATATCGACTTCCTGCGGGAGCATTTCTTCACCCCGCTGGGGATGACGTATACAGGAGATATCCAGGAAATGAGAGCTGGTGCTGCCTGGGCCGGCGGCGCTTCCTATCAGCGGATCGATTTAGCCCCCGGGTATACGAAGGGGACCGGCGACCTGCTGACGACAGGGGATGACGTCGCCCGGTGGATCAAAGGGCTTCAGTCCGGAAAGGTGCTCTCCAGGGAAAGCTATCAGATGATGATCACCAATTATTCCCCCGGAGCCGATCAGGGCTATGGGTACGGCTTTTATGTTCCCATGGTGGACGCGCTCGGCCACCCCGGCGCCATCGGGAGTTATGTAGCGGCCGATTACTTTGTTGAGAAAAACGGCCTAATCGTGTTTTTCTCGACGGATACGGTCGGGCTTGGCAGTTATCCCAACCTGATCCGGGACCTGGTGAAGGACGTGGAAACGGCGGCATCGTAAGAAAAAATACCCTCCGGAAAGTATGTATTATTACCAATTTTCTCACGAAACTGTTTCACAAAGATACCTTATTCACATGATATTCATTATTGGCAAATAGATAGAGAGAACTTTTTTTGGATGATGTTACAAAATAGACGCCAATAATACGAATATGTGCATAAAAAATGTCTTTTGTTCTGAATAGTTATTGACATTGAACAGAAAATAAGGTACAATAATCGATAAGGTAGGGTTGACAATGGTTGGCAGTTACTTTTCAGAAAAGGTGTGTGTAGATTGAAGGGAAAAGCTCAGAAAAAAGCAGGTTCCTCTTCAAAGCATTCCTCACTGTGGTGGTTTTTGGGGTCAGCCGTTTTGCTCCTGCTGATGGTAATAGTGTACTTTGGAATGGGCCTGCGGCTGTTCTGCATTCGCACCGGCAGTATGCTTCCGGCATACCCGGTCGGGTCGCTGATTGCCGTTGTCCCAGATCGCTCCGGCGCCTATCGTCCGGATGACGTGATCACCTTCCGGCTGGAAAACGGTTTTACGGTCACGCACCGTGTTATCGAAGCCACCCCGGACGGCAGAATGATGAGGACGAAGGGCGACAATAATTCCGTGGAAGACTCCTACAACATCTCTTCCGAACAGGTGATCGGGCGGGTGGTTTTTTCCGTTCCGTACGCAGGGTATCCCATCCTGCTGATGGAAACGTTTTTCGGAAAGACCCTGTTCGTCCTGTTGCTGGTATCGGCGGCGGTGATGTGGGCGGTGGTGTCCGTGGAAGAAAAACGAAGCGAGGAACCAGAGGACACTATATAATCGAAAGGGGTGAATGGCTATCAGCAAAAAGAATCAAACAGAAACAGCTAACGAGCCGGCGAATACAGTGGTGCCCGCATCATCGCAAGAGGGGGCAGAAGCATCGAAACCAATGCCGAAAGGGGCAAAGGTTTTTGACATTCTGCTGACGGTGTTTATGTATTTGCTGGCGGCGGCAATTCTTATCGGGGCTGTTTTGTTTGCATTTGATGCCTCTCCGGACAAATCTGTCTTTGGCTACCGGTATTATACCGTTCTCACGGGGTCTATGGCTCCCCAGTATAAAGTGGGGGATCTGATCTTTGTGCAGATCAAAGGAGCTAAAGAGATCGAAGTCGGAGATGTCATTACATTTAATCCGGCACAGGATGGAGAAACATATCTGACGCACCGAGTGATTGAAAAGCACGACAACTACAAAGGCACCGGTGTTACCTGCCTTCGTACAAAGGGTGATGCAAACACCGCGGAAGACAGCTTTTTGATCGATGAGTCCAGGGTGATTGGTACCGTTAGTTTCGGCATACCGTATCTTGGCTACGTTGTACGATTCGTTCAACTAAGGTGGTATCTGGTACTCCCCATTGTGATCATGACGGCTGTGTTCTTCTATCTGCTCAAGCGATATTTCCTGATGGGCGCTGAGGAGGAAGAAGAAGATGCCGGAACTAATGAAGTAAGCAATCAAGATGCTCCGCCGGTACCCTCGCCGGTCAAGGACGATTTCCCTCAAAAAAATCAATGAAAAGGAGAAATGAACTATGGCAAGCACATCTAAACACGCAAAAAGCAGAAAAAGAGTTCTGGGTGCTTCCTGCATTCTGGCTGCCCTGATCATCGGCGGTTCATCTTTTGCATGGTTCACCGCAAAAGATGAAGTAGTCAATAAGCTGAGCGCTGATCTGCGGTACAATGTAGTAGCAACCGAAAACTTCACACCGCCTCCTCCGGGCGGTTGGGATCCCGGCGAGAAAGTAACGAAAGAGGTTGGCGTTGTCAACACCGGCAACATTGACGCTATCGTTGCAACGGAACTCAAGTTCAATCTCGCTGTAAACGCTATCGTTCCGAGCAATACCGCTCCGACCGCTGCAACAGTGGGTAATTATGTAAAACTGACTGCGGATGAAGTGACCGCACTTCAGGCCGGCAGCAACGAGGTCACCGACGGCGGCGTAGCCGGTCTGCATATCTATAAGAGAACCGACAACAAATACGTTGGCTATTATGAGGTTGAAGGCGAGTATTATGCACTGGCTTCCCTTACTTATGACAGCACAGCAACCCCCAAGGCTTCCGCTACCTATCAGACGAAAGTGGCTGCGACTGTCGCCACTGACGGTATGACCTATGCCAACAGAACTACTGGCGGCATTACTTATCTGGATGTGACCTATCCCGGCGCCGATGCCGACAGCATCGATGATGATCTCGTATTCCAGATCGAACTGGGCGCCATCGGCACCGAAGGCGACACCTGGACCCATGACACCAATTCCCGTGAGTTCTATTACAACCAGCTGCTGGAAGGCGGAGAGAAATCCGCTTGGTTCATCAAGTCTGTTACTCTGAGCGATGCTACCAAAGAAGGCGTTTATGCTGACTTTGCTCTCGATATCATCGTTGACGTTGCTTCCGCTCAGGTGGCTGAAGACGAAACGCCGACCGCAAGAGTCGTACCGTACAACGGCATCGCTGCTGGAACTGACAGACCGGCTGGCAAGGATGCTCAGTCCGTATCTGATGCCGGCGCTGTAACCTGGGTTGCTAAAGCGTAATAATACCGGAAGAAAACTCATGGCCATAATCTGATCAAAGGAGGAATGACCGTTGAGGTTGACTCGTTTCATACTCGCTCTCGCCGCAGCGGTCGTCCTTGGGCTATGCCTGAGCGTAACGACTATGGCGGCAGAGCTTCCGGACGGTTCCGTTAAGGGGCTTCCGGAAAAGTTAGTCGTTCTGGATGATGAAGGCCGATCGGCCAGTTCAACCGGCGAATACTATTTTGAAGTCGAAGGCATGAAAGTCGGCGAAACCTATATCAAAAAGGTTCAGCTCATGAACCTTCGGGAAGATGCCGATTATCACATCAATCTCCGATTCCAGCGCCTGACGACCACAGGGGATTTCGACCTGGAGGAAGAATGCAGCTGTGAAGTATTGCTGGACGAAAAAACGATCTATACCGGCAAAATCACCGGAGAAGGCACTCCCGACATCCGGGAAAAAGCGCTGGATCTGGGGTTGTACCGTTCGGGTGACAGCCACCGTCTGGAGGTTCGCATTCGCTGGGACGGCACAAAGGCCGGGGGCAAAATTGATAACGGAAAGCGCGTCGTGGATTATAGCGGCACCACTGTGGAGCGGGAGCCTTCCGGCGTGACGGAACTGAGTGGGGAAACTACCTTCAAATGGATCTTCACCGCCGTGGTCGACATTCCACAGCAATCCAGTGAACCCCACGAAAGCAATCCTGGTCCTCCGGACATCATCAATACAGGAGATACGATTGCGATGTTCGCCATCGGAATTGTATGCTTGGCAACCTTGTTCCTGATCGTGTTGGCGGTCGGGAGGAAGAAAAAGAAGAAAGAATCCAAGCAGAATTGACCAAAGTCCTCAACCAACCGCAGCCGGCTCGCAAGGGCCGGCTGTTTTTTTGGGGTTTTCAACATATCCGAATCTGCGGGAATCCCCGCATTCTCAAATAGCGATCATGACGAGAACAGGCAGGTGACAAAATGAAAGGTATTCGCTTCGCAGCCTACATCCTCGTCCAATGCACATGGGGCCTCCTGCAAACGCTGGCAGGGGCCGCCGTTTTTATGCTCTCCCTGTCCGACCCTCACGATTTCTATCACGGCTGCCTGCGCACCAAAAAGAAAATGGTCGGCGGCGTTTCCCTCGGACTGTTCATTTTTGTCTCCGGGGAAGGAGAGGAGATGGAAAAAATGTCCGTGCACGAATACGGTCACACCCTCCAGTCCCTTCTCCTTGGCCCGCTGTATCTGCCGGTCATCGGCGTGGTCTCCGGACTGTGGTGCGCCCTTCCGGTTTTCGAGCGCCTCCGCCGGGAAAAACATATTTCCTATTACGCCTGTTTCACCGAAAGCTGGGCCAACGTCCTGGGAGAAAAGGCTCTCCGCCAGCCTTCCGCCAACGACGACCCCAATGCCTGATAACGCTTTCCACAAAAGGGCAGTGCAAAAGAGCAGGCAGGGAGTCCTGTCGTTACCGTCCTCTCTCCGGAAGAAGCAGAGATGGTTTATAGTCCCGCCCGCCGAGCGGCGGCTGGGGGGGAGGAATCCTCCCGCTCGGGCGCTCCCCGAAAGTCCGCCGCCGGGAACGAGGTCAAATTATACCCTCCGTAAAACCTCCGATCAAAGATTTCCAGACAATTTCCAATTATCCGGAAAGAAAAATACAATTTGTAGAAGCGAAAAAAAGAGAGAAAAAGGTGTTGACAAAGGGGGAGGGATATGGTATTATATCAAAGCTGTCGCACGAGGCAGTCAAGAGAATCAAGTCATTCGGCGG
>CACYCG010000062.1 GCA_902772855.1 uncultured Ruminococcus sp. | reverse complement strand
GCTGCTTTCAGATATGGTTCCGGGTATTGTGCAGGAGATACGGTATGATTCCACCTATAATTTCATCGGGGACCGGGTGGACGGCTATGAGCAGCTTCAGCGAACTATCTCACCCGGATAACCGTACCGTCACCGAGGAACAATACGAAAACCGGATGATCCTGCAGAAAGTCATGGTGAGAAACGGATTTTCTCCCATTGACTGCGAATGGCGGCATTTTACGCTGCAGGAGGAACCCTTCCCCGATACCTATTTTGAATTCCCTGTTTCAGCGGATTCTCTGAAAAAATAAAACAGTCAGGAGATAAGAAAAATGACGATCGAAAACAAAAAAGAAGCCGGACGGCTGACGCTGTCCATCACCGGACGGGTAGATACGACCACGGCTCCGAAATTGGAAGCGGAGATCCGGGACAGCCTGGCGGGGGTGACAGAACTGGTCCTGAATCTGGAAAAAATGGAATACATTTCCTCCGCCGGACTTCGGGTGCTGCTGTCTGCGCAGAAGACCATGAACCGGCAGGGCACTATGAAGCTCACCCATGTTCAGGAAACCATCCGGGAGATCTTCGAGATCACCGGTTTTGATGAGATCCTGACCATCGAGGATTGAACCGGCGCTGGCTGCCCCTATTGAAAAGCAAAACGAATCGTCCCCTGCCCGGCTGCGGCGGGGGACGATTTTTAATAAAAAGCCCCTCTCCCGGATCAGCACGCCGGGAGAGGGGCTTTGATGCTTTTTTCTTTTCGGTCAGAAGGCTGTTTTAGGTGACAGTGACGGTGACGTAGCTTTTGGCCATAGCGCCGGTGCTGTCCTTGGCTTTGACGCAGACATTGTAGGAGCCGGCGGTCTGGAAGGTCAGCGTTACGTTTTTATTGGTGGTGTAATACTGAACGGTCGTCCATTTGCTGGAGCTGGTCTTTTTGTAGCAGACGGTAAAGGTCTTGGTGCCGGTCCCGCCGGAAGCGGCGCAGGTTATGTTCACTTTGCTGCCGGCGGCCGCCTTCATGGGAGAAACGATGGAATTATTGGTGAGGGTGCTGTTTTCGGAAGCGGTGACCGGGAGCTTGTACACGAGCTTTGCCACGTTGCCGCTCTGATCTTTTGCTTTGATCTGGATCTCATACACACAGGCGCTGGAGGGCTTGAAGGTGACGGAGGTGTTGGTGCTGTAAGCCTGCTGAAGCGTCCAGGTGGTGGAGGAGGGCTTTTTGAAATAGACAGCATAGGTCTTGGTGCCGGTTCCGCCGGAGGAAGCGCAGGTGACGGTCACGCTTTTGCCGAAAGCGATCTTCTCAGCGGAAAGGGTGGACAGGTTGGAAAGGTCTGTGCTGCTGCTGGCGGTGACGGTCACGGTCAGGATCTTTTCATCAATGGCGCCGGCGCTGTCCTTGGCCCGCACCCGAATCTCATAAGCGGAGGCATAGGTGGGCTTGACGCTCACGGATGTATTGGAGCTGTAGGCCTGCACGGATGTCCAGGTCTGCTTGCCGGCTTTGCGGTAATCCACCGCAAAGGTGTACTCTCCGCTGCCGCCGGTGGCGGAGGCGGTTACAGTGGCGGCCGTTCCTAAGGCAATCTGCTCGCTGGCAAGAGAGGAGGTGTTGGTCAGAGGGGTGATGGTGGGGATATAGGTTTCCCATGTATGGTTTTCCCCGAAGATCATGCTCACGCCGCCGATCGCCAGTCCGGGCTCTTCATGCGCCGGGTAGCGGTTGGCGGAAGCATCGGAGGCTTCGGTGAAAATAACGTTGCCGTACTGGAAGGTGTCGGTCAGGACCATTTCATACAGCCCGGAATCCGCATTGTACGTCATTAGTTCACCCGGCCAGGCGTGGTTTTCCACCACCTGATTTCCGCTGGAGGCGTAGATATAGGCGTACACCTGATTCCAGCCGTAGGAAGTGTTGTCGAAATAGATCGTCACCAGACCGGTGGGGTCTTTCTTGTAGTAGTTGTAGGTTTGGGTGACGGTTTCGGAGCCGTTTTGGCCGGTCAGGGTCACGGCGATGGGGGTGCCGGGGTCGGAGGCAGCACCGATGACGATCTTGTCGCCGCTTGTAAAGGAACCGGAAGCGCCTTCGGTGGTGCGATAGGTCGTGTTGGTCAGGCTGATAGCTTTCAGGGTGAGGGAGAGGCTGTCCGTGAAAACGGTGCCGCTGGCCGGGGTCACGCTGAAGTGGGGGGTAAACTCCGGGCTGACCACGGCGATGCCGGTGCTGCCGATGGTTCCGGTGATTTTTCCGTTGGCTACAGTGAAGGTGCTGCCGGTGATTTTATCTTCATAGGTGCCGGCGGCCATTTTATGGGCGGTGACGTTGACACTGGCGGATCCGCCGTTGACGTTCACCAGCACCACGCCGGTGGTGCCTCGTTCGTTATAGGCGATATTGCCGCTGCTGGAGAGGTATTCGGACTGTCCGGCATATTGATTGTGGAAATTGTTGACAGCCGCTACTTCCGTGCTGAAGCACTCTGTGGAGCCGATGGCTCCGATCTGTCCGGTGCGGTAGCCCTGTGTGCGGGCAAAATACAAAGCGGTCGCCTGATTGCGGGAAGCCACCAGCGCCCAGGTTTTGTTGATGTCGGAGGTGGAAATGTTGGTGGTGATCATGTCATCTCCGGAGTAGGTGTCGTGGGATTCCGCCCACAGCACGGAATTGGCGGCGCCTGCGTTCAGGTTGTAGGAAGGAGTGGCGGCGGCAGAAGCGTTATGCCCCACCACGTTTCCCCGGATGCCGTTTCCGGTGGAATCATCGGTGACGTGCATATACTGCGTGTAGCCGGTAATGCTCGGTCCGTTGGTCCCTCCGAGGATCTCGCCGTAGCAATACAGGCTGTCATAGGTGCCTTTTGTCTGGTAGTATTCTTCCGCTGCCCCGATGACCGTGGGCCAGAAGGTGTACTCGCTTCCTTCGATCGGAACGCTGATATGCTTGGCCGCATCAAAGCGGAAGCCGTCCGCACCGCAGTCAATGCATTCTTTCAGGTAATTGGCGACATAGTTCTGGATCTTGGTGTTTTCGGTGTTCAGGTCGGGCAGCCCGCCCATGCTTCCGTGGGTAATGCTGTAGCGGCTGTTGTAATTGATGTTGGCGAATCCCTCTGCGTGCCAGCAGTCGGGGTCGTTGCGGATATCGTCCGGAATGGCGGAGGAAAGGTCGTACGCCGTTTCGTTGCCGAGGTGATTGGACACCACGTCTACGATGACGTGGATCCCGTATTTATGCGCTTCGGTGCACATGGCGGTAAACTCGGCTTTGGTGCCGAGGGCGGAATGGCCGGTGTTGTCGATCTCGAACTTGCACGGCTGATAATACACCCACCACACCGAGTTGTCCGCCCCGAGAGTGCTTTCCTTGGCCTGCTGGATGACGGAGGTCTGGACGGAAGTATAGCCTGCGGCGGCAATCTCCTGCATATGGTTCTTGATGTTGTTGAAGGACCACTGCCAGGCGTGGAGAATCACCCCTTCCTGTGTGCTTCCGGCCAGTTCGTACTGCGTGGTTTCGGCGGCTTTGACCGGCTGGGGAGCACTCAGGGCATTCAGCCCGGCCAGCCCCGCTGTTAGCATCGCAGCCGACAGGAAGAGGGAGGAAACCCGCCTTCCGAGGGAAATGGTGCTTGTTTTCATGTTTGGTCACGCTCCTGTTCAGAATGTTTTTTTCATTGTAGCACGAACCTCCGAACCTGTAAAGGAGAGTCATCTTCACACAAAGCCTGCGGCTGAAGCCCCTTGCACGATTTGCCCATAAGCGCAGGGGTCCGGCTGGTAGGTTTTCACAATTAAACAGGCTGATTTTCTCTTTTTTGTCCAAAACTGCCCGCTGGATTTTTGACAATATGCCCATGTCCGTTCCCTTTCGGAAGGGAGAAAAATCGTTTCTTTTCGGAGGGGGTTTTAAGGAGTTTTTAAGGCAATACCACACAATTGCCGATATAAAACAACCCATCCTCCAATTTGTCAATGCCATATTCAACGCCGTGGTATTCAAAAGACAATTCCCAACCTGCATCAATATACATTTTTAATTCACCCAGAGTTTCAAACCTATTTTTGTTCAGGATCATAGGGAATGATTAGAACATCATCTGCATTTTTTCTTATTACTGGTTCTCCCATAGTTCTAACATACCACCTTTTGTCAATTTCCGGAATGTTTCCATCGAAATAGATGGTTGTACCTACACGCTGTGGATAATCATGCTCCCAACGATACTCATGATCATGGGGATTAGAATGAGCCTATGGTTGATTATGGTCGGTATAATGCCTTTCCAAAACCGCTCTGCCCTGATCGTCATAGTTTACCTCGGCATCATATCCGCCTTTTTACCTAGGAATATGCGTTTTTTTCGTTGAATAAAGTTATAATCATAGAGAAAGAAGCGGTCTGAAGTATTTGCGTTATCAGATGTAAGACTGTTAAAAGCAATCCGCAGTAGCTTTTCCTGTTCTTCGCCGGTCCATGCAGCTTTTGGGAGCGAGGGAATACCATGGATATTATCTGATAGGAAGGGAGAATCCCCCGGATACGGGGTCCAGCGCCGCCGCCGGCCCTTTTTACAAAAAGGGTTTCCCCCGGCAGAAAAAGCTGAGTTAGTGTAAAATAATTCTGGGATTATTTGCAGAAGGCTGTCAGAAGAAGGACGCCTGAAAATCCCGGGTCCAGCACCCCAAGGG
>CACYCG010000061.1 GCA_902772855.1 uncultured Ruminococcus sp. | reverse complement strand
TAGAAAAAGTGAAAAGGCAAGGCTGATATTTCAATTTCAGCCTTGCTTTTTTGTTGTAGATACGGTAAAATGATAATCGGAGTATTCTCTTGTCTGCCATCCGGCGGAGGGAATGGTTCCAATCAAGAGAAAAGAATCAGGAGAGAAGAATTATGGCTGAACAAAAAAAGGTAGCTGTCATTATGGGCAGCGACAGTGATTTTCCCACCGTTTCCGGAGCCATCAGAACGCTTGCCTCTTTCGGAGTGCCGTTTGAAGTCCATGTGATGTCGGCGCACCGCACACCGGCTGAAGCGGCAGCGTTTTCTTCGGCTGCCCGTGAGCAGGGATTTGGCGTGATCATAGCCGCGGCAGGCAAAGCGGCGCATTTAGCCGGCGTGCTGGCGGCCCACACCACCCTTCCGGTCATCGGCATTCCGATCAAATCCTCCACGCTGGACGGGCTGGATGCTCTGCTGGCCACGGTGCAGATGCCCAAAGGGATCCCGGTTGCAACGGTGGCTATTGACGGCGCAGACAATGCGGCTTTGTTGGCCATTCAGATGCTGGCTCTTTCCGATGAGTCTTTAGCGGCAAAATTAGCGGAAGAAAAGAAGAAGATGCAGGAAGGCGTAGCCAAAAAAGATGCTGCTCTTCAGAAAAAAGTGGAGGAACTCATCTCCGGTCAGTAAGGAGGATCCCTATGTCGGAATTACATGATGAATGCGGTGTGTTTGGCATTTACAAGAATCAGGAACCCATCGACATCGCAGACGAAACCTATCTGGCTTTGTATGCACTGCAGCATCGGGGTCAGATCGGAGCAGGCATCGCTGTCAATCAAGGCGGAAAGATGACCTATTACAAAGACCTGGGCATGATCCCCGAAGCGCTCCCGGAAAAGGAGCTTCAGCGTCTGGGCGAAGGCGAGATCGCACTGGGCCATGTGAAGTATTCTTCCGGAGAAATGGTCGATCATGAAAACTTAGCGCCGCTGGTCATGCGCTATATCAAAGGGCAGTTAGCTCTCTGCATGAACGGCGCTTTGACAAATTATCAGGAACTGCGGGATGAGCTCAACCGCGGCGCCGCCATTTTCCAATCTAACGGCGACACCGAGATTATTGCCTACCTGATCGCCAGAGCCCGCATCAATGCGGCTTCCATTGAAGAAGCCGTCACACAGGCGGTCAAGAAGCTGAAGGGAGCCTATGCGCTGGTGATGATGTCTCCGAGCAAGCTCATCGGCGTGCGGGACCCGATGGGCATCCGTCCGCTTTGTCTGGGAAAAATCGGGGAAAGCATCGTGCTTGCTTCGGAATCCTGCGTATTTGACAGTCTTGGCGGGATCTTCCTGCGGGATGTAGCCCCCGGCGAAATGATCGTAGTGGACGAGGAAGGCATTCACAGCTATCAGATTCTCACCTCAGAAAAAACCGCTTTGTGCGTATTTGAATATGTGTATTTTTCCCGTCCCGACAGCATGATCGACAACGTATCCGTAGCGGCCGCCCGGCAGAGGGCCGGAGAACTGCTGGCTTTGCAGCACCCGGTGGAAGCGGATATCGTATTCGGCGTGCCGGACTGCGGAATCGAATCCGCCATCGGCTATTCCATCGCATCCGGCATTCAGTATGCCACCGGTCTGGTCAAGAATAAGTATATCGGGCGGGCCTTCAACAACCGGAAAAAGAATTCCGAGTATCTCATGCGCATCAAGCTCAACGCCCTGAAAAACAGCGTGGAGGGGAAGCGGGTGATCGTCATTGACGATTCCATTCTCAAGGGCAAGACCAGCAAACATATCGTAGAGCTGCTGCGTTCGGCAGGAGCAACGCAGGTCCATATGCGGGTTGCTTCTCCCATGTTCCGGAACCCCTGTTTCCTGCAAAGCGACACCACGCCCAAAAGCGACCTCATCGCAGCGGAAAAAACGGCGGAGGAGATCTGCCGCTATATCGGAGCGGATTCTCTTGGATTTCTGTCTTTGGAAAGCCTTCCGCAGATCGCGCGGGAATGCAATTTAGGGCTGTGTGATGCCTGTTTCAGCGGGCAGTATCCGGTGGATGTATCCCACACCTCCCGGGAAGATAAATATTCCAGAAAGCTCAGATAGGAGGAGTCAGAATGAAAAGTTTCAGTGACAGCTACAAAGCGGCCGGCGTTGACGTTACGGCGGGATACCGCTCAGTGGAGCTGATGAAGGCTCATGTGGCCAGAACCATGACCAGCGGTGTGCTGTCCGGCATCGGCGGCTTCGGCGGTCTGTTTGAAGTGGACACCACCGGCATGGAACATCCGGTGCTGGTTTCCGGCACCGATGGCGTCGGAACAAAATTGAAGATTGCCATGCTGCTTGACCGCCACGATACCATCGGTATTGATTGTGTGGCCATGTGCGTCAACGATATTATCTGCTGCGGTGCAAAACCCCAGTTTTTCCTGGATTACATCGCCATTGGCAAAAACGTGCCCGAAAAAGTGGCCACCATCGTGGCCGGGGTGGCGGAAGGCTGCGTTCAGAGCGGCTGCGCGCTCATCGGCGGAGAAACAGCGGAGCATCCCGGCATGATGCCGGAAGATGAATATGATTTAGCGGGCTTTGCTGTCGGCGTAGTCGATAAAGCAAAGATCCTTCAGCCGGATACTCAAAAGCCCGGTGACGTAATGATCGGCATCCGTTCCAGCGGCGTCCATTCCAATGGTTTTTCGCTGGTGCGGAAAGTGTTTGATATCGGTCCGGAATCGGTGGCGCAGTATTATGAGGAACTGGGCACTACGTTGGGAGAATGCCTGCTGACCCCCACCCGCATTTATGTCAAAGCCATCATGGCCCTGTTAGATGCGGTGCCGGTCAAATCCATTTCGCACATTACCGGCGGCGGTTTTTATGAAAACATTCCCCGTTCTCTTCCGAAGGGACTGTCTGCGAAGATTCGCCGCAGCGATGTGGACGTGCTGCCCATTTTCCGCCTGATCGCAGAAAAAGGCGGTATCCCCGAGCGGGATATGTTCAACACCTTCAATATGGGTGTGGGCATGACGGTTGTGGTGGATCCGGCCGATGTGCAGCAGGCGATCGCTTCCCTGAAGGCTTCCGGAGAAGAGGCCTATGTGCTGGGCACTCTGGTAGAAAGCGACGAAGGGGTCATTATGGAATGATGCCGCAAAAAGGAGCATGAATATGAAAAAGATCGTAGTGCTTGTATCCGGCGGCGGCACCAACCTGCAGGCGCTGATGGATGCGGCAGATGACGGTATCATCCGAGGCGGCGCGATTACCTGCGTCATCTCCTCAAAGCCGGGGGTCTATGCCCTGGAGCGGGCTGCCCGTCACAAAATCCCCACTCGTGTGATCCCTCGGAAAGATTATGCCGATGCTGCAGCCTACAGCAAAGCCATTCTGCAGGCGCTGCAGGAGGAAGAGGCGGATTTAGTGGTGTATGCCGGGTTTATGACGATCCTCGATGAGCAGGTCGTCAAAGCCTTTCCAAACCGCATGATGAACGTGCATCCGGCGCTGATCCCTTCCTTTTGCGGAAAGGGCTTTTACGGTCTGAGGGTGCATGAAGCCGCTTTGCAGAAGGGCGTCAAGCTCTCCGGCGCCACCGTACATTTTGTTACCGAAGAATGTGACGGCGGCCCGATCATCCTGCAAAAGGCCGTAGAAGTGCATGAGGACGATACCCCCGAAACCCTCCAGAAGCGGATCATGCAGGAAGCGGAATGGAAGATCCTTCCGCAGGCAGTCGCTTTGTTCTGCGAAGACAAACTGCAGGTGCAGGGGCATAAAGTGTTGATTACATCATAAAGGAGCGTTACATATGACAGAACTGACAAAGGAAATTTCCTCGACCACCTACCCGGGCCGGGGCATCGTCATCGGCAAAAGCGCCGACGGAAAACAGGCAGTCATCGCCTATTTCATTATGGGGCGCAGCGCCAACAGCCGCAACCGCATCTTTACCGCTGACGGACAGGATCTGCGGACCGAAGCGTTCGATCCTTCCAAATTGGAAGATCCCTCCCTGATCATTTACGCACCGGTACGCACCCTCGACAACGTGACGGTGGTCACCAACGGAGACCAGACCGATACCGTAAAGGACTATCTGCTGGCGGGCAAGACGTTTGAAGAAGCCCTTCGCACCCGCACCTTTGAGCCGGACCCCCCGAACTTCACCCCCCGCATTTCCGGAATGGTAACGCTTTCCGATGGAGATTTTTCCTACAAGATGTCCATTCTGAAAAGCAACCGGGGACAGGAAGCCTCTGCCCTTCGCTTTTTCTATGAATACGCCCAGCCCGCAGCGGGGGAGGGTCATTTCATCCACACCTACCGCTGCGACGGGAATCCGATCCCTTCTTTTGAAGGCGAACCGACTCCCGTGACGATCGAAGGCGATATCGACACCTTCACCCGCTGCGTGTGGGAGGCGCTGAATGAAGACAATAAGGTTTCCCTGTATGTTCGCTTTATTGACCTTTCCAACGGCACCTATGAAGACAGAATCGTGAATAAGAATCAGTGAAAGGGGATCAAAACGATGGCAAACGAATTGGCGCTCAAATATGGCTGCAACCCGAACCAGAAACCGTCCCGCATTTTTATGGCGGACGGTTCCGAACTGCCGGTCACCGTTCTCAACGGCCGTCCCGGCTATATCAATTTTCTGGATGCCTTCAACAGCTTTCAGCTTGTGATGGAACTGAAAGCGGCGACCGGTCTGCCGGCGGCCGCTTCCTTCAAACACGTCAGCCCCGCCGGAGCAGCGGTGGCAACCGAGCTTTCCGAGACCCTCCGGAAGATCTATTTTGTGGATGATCTGGAGCTTTCCCCGATCGCTTCCGCCTATGCCAAAGCAAGAGGAGCCGACCGGATGTCTTCCTACGGCGATTGGGTCGCCCTGTCCGATACTTGCGATAAAGCCACCGCCCTGCTGCTGCAAAGAGAGGTATCCGATGGCATTATTGCTCCGGATTATACCGAGGAAGCGCTGGAAATCCTTCGCTCCAAGCGGAAGGGGACCTATAACATCGTGAAAATGGATCCTTCCTATGTGCCTGCCCCCATCGAGCAGAAGCAGGTGTACGGCATTACCTTCGAGCAGGGCCGCAACGATCTGCGCATTGATGAAGAAATGCTGAAAAACATTGTAACCGAAAGCAAGGCCCTTCCCGAAGAAGCAAAGCGGGATCTGATGATTGCCCTGATCACGCTGAAATATACCCAATCCAATTCCGTCTGCTATGCCAAGGATGGGCAGGCCATCGGTGTGGGCGCCGGGCAGCAGTCCCGAATCCACTGCACCCGTTTGGCTGGCAATAAAGCGGATATCTGGTATCTGCGCCAGTGTCCGAAGGTGCTGTCGCTCCCGTTTAGGGAAGACATTCGCCGCCCCGATCGGGACAATACGATCGATGTGTATATTTCCGATGATTATGAAGACGTATTGGCGGAAGGGATCTGGCAGCAGTTCTTTACCAAGAAGCCGGAGGTGCTCACCCGGGAAGAGAAAAAGCAGTGGCTTTCCACCTTCAGCGGCGTTTCGCTGGGATCGGATGCGTTTTTCCCCTTCGGGGACAATATCGAGCGGGCGCACCGCAGCGGCGTAGCCTATATTGCACAGCCCGGCGGTTCTATCCGGGACGATCATGTCATTGACACCTGCAATAAATACGGCATTACTATGGCCTTCACAGGCATTCGTTTGTTCCATCATTGATGAGGAAGGAGAAACTCTATGAAGATTCTCGTGATCGGAAGCGGCGGCCGGGAACACGCTATTATCCGTAAATTGAAGGAAAGTCCCAAGGTAGAAAAGATCTACGCAGCCCCCGGCAACGGCGGCATCTCCCGTGACGCGGAATGTGTCGCCATCAGCGCCATGGATAAAGAAGGCATTGTGAAGTTTTCCAAAGAAAACGAGATCGATCTGGTTTTTGTGGCCCCCGATGATCCTCTGGCGGCCGGCATGGTCGATGTGCTCATGGCAAACGGGATCCGTGCCTTCGGCCCGATGGCGAATGCGGCGGTGATCGAAAGCAGCAAGGTCTTTTCCAAAAACATGATGAAAAAGTATCACATTCCCACGGCGGATTATGAAACCTTCGATGACCCTGCCCGTGCGATGGCTTATATCGAAGAGCGGGGAAAGTATCCGGTGGTGATCAAAGCGGACGGTCTGGCGCTGGGAAAAGGCGTCATCATCGCCGGCGATCACGAAGAAGCGCAGGCGGCTGTGCGGGAGATCATGGAAGACAAGAAATTCGGCGATTCCGGCAACCGCATTGTTGTGGAAGAGTTTCTGACCGGGCCGGAAGTGTCCGTGCTGGCTTTCACCGACGGCATTTCCCTCAAGCCGATGGTTTCCTCCAAAGATCATAAGCGGGCCTATGACAACGACGAAGGCCTCAACACCGGCGGAATGGGCACCATCAGCCCCAACCCCTTCTACACGCCCGAAATCGCCGAAGTATGCCGCAGGACGATTTTTGAGCCGACCGTGGCAGCGATGAACAGCGAAAACCGCACCTTCAAAGGCTGCCTGTATTTTGGCTTGATGCTCACCCCGGACGGTCCCCGTGTCATCGAATACAACGCCCGTTTCGGCGATCCGGAAACGCAGGTAGTCCTGCCCCGGCTGAAGACCGATTTAGTGGATATTATCGAAGCGGTTATCGACGGCAAACTCTCACAGCTTCAGATCGAATGGTCCGAGGAAGCCACTGCCTGCGTAGTCATGGCTTCCGGCGGGTATCCTCTGTCTTATCCCAAGGGATTGGAGATCAGCGGGCTGGATGAAAACGGTCAGGTCCCGGGGGCCACGGTGTACCATGCGGGAACAAAATATGAAAACGGCCGTTTTGTCACCTCCGGCGGACGGGTGCTGGGCGTCACTGCTTCCGGTGCCACTCTGCAGGAGGCACTGGAGAAAGCCTATCGTGCTGTTGGAAAAATTTCTTTTGAAGGCGCTCATTACCGTACCGATATCGGAAAAATCAGATAACCAAACAGCAGAATCGGTTTTGTCGGCTGATTCTGCTGTTTTTTGCAGAAACAGCAGACAGGCGCTCCTTCCCCCGAATTTCTGCGGGGGGGCTAAAGGAAAACCACAAAAAACCTGGGCACAGTCCCAGCCGGGAGATGATGAGGAAATGGATGATTTTTTTGACGATATTATCCCGATCATACTTTCTGACACTGCTTTTGAAGAATTGCAAAAGGAAAAAGAGCTGGCAAGCTATTACAAGCAGCAGTTTGAACGACTGAAAGGAAAGTATCAGCGTCTGGAATCCCGGTATTTTGAGGCACGGGCCGCAGCGGAATCATCGGAGGCCGAGCGCCTTGAAAAGCTCGAAAAGCAGCTGGGAGGCTTTCTGAATGAGGGAGTGTTCTTAGAGAGGAAAAAGGAGGGGCTTGAACTGATTCCCCCACCTTTTGCCACGGCTGCGGAGGAGCTGGAGCTGAGCGCTGACTTTATCAAAGAAATGATCGACCCGAATAACGAAGACGATGCCGATCTGTTCTACCACAAATTCATTTTCGGCCGTCCGATGGAGGGGGAGGAGGTGGACTGGTGTCCGCATTGTTTCTGCCCTCTCGAAGCGAAAGAGCCGAGGAGAGATCGTTTTTTCACCCGGCTGAGCAATCGTTTCTGCTACCGGGAGAATGAATACTACGACCAGTACTGCCCGAACTGCGGGTATGAGATCCCCAGCCCGTATGATCTTTCCAGAGAAAAAACGATCCTTCTCGAAGAAGGTCTGGTCACCCCGGAGATCATCGTTCATATTGTGATGGAGAAATACGCTCTGCACCGTTCCCTGATCAGTCAGGATATGGCGTTCGATACCCTCGGCGTGGAGCTGTCCGCTGCTACGCTGGCCTGCTGGCTGCGTCATGCCTGCAAAACATGGCTGATCCCTCTGCACGACGCTTTGATGGATGAACTGTTCAAGGAAGATATGCTGTATATGGAAACCCTTACTGTGATTTCTTCCCCGACCAAATTGATGACGGATGAAGAGGAAGAGGATAAGACCGCCGCCGTGTGGGCATTTCACGCAGGGCGGTTTTGCCATCGGCCAATCGTCCTGTTGGATGTTTCTTTTCAGGACAGTCCCTCCGACCGGATCGCCGAAAAACTGCAGCAGTACAAGGGCACGCTGATGACCGGCAGTTCGTTCCCAGCGCAGAAGGAGGCTCCGAACTGCACGTTTGCGGGGTCCTGGTTTGTTGTCCGGCTGATGCTGGAGGACCTGCTGGAAGAATCGACAGTAATTCCCGAGACTTCCATGGCCATAGAGACCTCCTTGACCAGGGAGCCGCCCCTGCCCCTTCAGATAGGGGTGGAGCTTTGTCGGCAATTGTACGAGGTGGAGGAAAGAATTGCCTCCTTCCAGCCGGAGATTCGCCTGTTCATCCGGGAAAAGGAATCTGCTCCGATGGTGGACCATCTGATAGAATGGGCTTCCCGGCTGTTAGAAGTGCCCGAAGAAATGGCAGAGATGCCGTATATCGAAGAAGTCGCCAGATACATCCTTCGCTACGAAGATTCTTTGCGGATGTTCCTGAAGGACGGACGGCTGGAGATAGATCACACCTGTGCAGTGGATCTGCTCAACAAAACCTTCCTGGAGGAAGAAACCGGCTGGAAGATCACCAGCACCCGGCATTATGCGGGGCTTTGCGGCGGGATTGCCGCCTTGTCGGTGATCGAAACAGCGCAGGCGTGCGGATTGGACCCGGAGCGGTATCTGCTGTATTATATCGGCAATATGGCTGCCTGCCAGAATGATCCGGGAAAGATCTCCAGGTTTTTACCGTGGTGTGCGCCGGAGGAATGTGAAAATATCACCAAGTGACTGCGCCCCTGTTTCCGGGGACTCCGGAGGCTGTCCGGCGCACACGCTCCGGGGCTGGCGCGGATGGAAAAAAGTTTGGGATTGTTTGAAATAGTTTTGGAAAAATAGATAAAATCCTTGTTTTTTTTAGGATTTTGTTGTATAATGAAATAGACAAATTTCATTATAGAAATTTAGTAAACTACAGTTGGGAGGAATATCCTATGGCAGAAAATTCCCTGGCATTCAAGGGGACCCCGGCTCAGGAAGAACAGTTGCTGGCAGTTATTGCCAAAAACAAGGAGCTTCCGGGAGCACTCTTGCCTGTACTTCACGAGGCACAGGAGATCTACGGTTATCTTCCGCTCGAAGTGCAGCAGATGGTTGCGGACGGACTGGGCATTTCGCTCAGCGAAGTGTACGGTGTAGCGACCTTCTATTCTCGTTTCAGCCTGACACCCAAAGGCAAACACAAGATCAGTGTCTGTCTTGGCACAGCGTGCTATGTAAAGGGTGCTGACAAGATTCTGGCCGAAGTCGAAAACAAGCTCGGCATCAAGAGCGGTGAATGCACTCCGGACGGACTGTTTTCCATCGACTCCTGCCGCTGCGTCGGCGCCTGCGGTCTGGCACCGGTCATGATGATCGACGAGGAAGTGTACGGAAAGCTCACTCCGAAAGAAATTGGCGCTATCCTCGATAAGTACATCGCTGAGGAAGGGGGAGAGCAGGCATGACTTTTGAAGAACTCACTCGGATCAAAGAGGCAAATAAAGAGGTCGTGTTGGTCAGAAAGCTCGTCAAGGAGAAAAGAGAGGAAATGGCCAGCCATACCGCTTACCGCAAGCAGGTCCTGATCTGCGGCGGTACCGGATGTACTTCTTCCGGCAGCAAGAAGGTAATTGATGCGCTGGAGAAGTCCCTGAAAGAAAACGGTCTGGACAAAGAGATCCTGGTCGTTCGCACCGGCTGCTTTGGCTTGTGCTCCCTGGGCCCGATCATGATCGTCTATCCCGAAGGCGTGTTCTACTCTCAGGCGACGCCCGAGGGCGTAGAGCGCATTGTCAAGGAGCATCTGAGAGACGGCAACGTTGTAAAAGATCTTCTTTACAAAGACACCGTTCAGCCGGATGGCACCATCATCTCACTGTCCGAAACAAACTTCTACAAGAAGCAGATGCGTATCGCCCTGCGTAACTGCGGCGTGATCGACCCTGAAAATATCGAAGAATATATTGCTGTACACGGCTATCTGGGCCTGTATAAGGCGCTCACTTCCATGACTCCCGATGAGGTTATCAAAGAAGTGCTGGATTCCGGTCTTCGCGGCAGAGGCGGCGGCGGCTTCCCCACCGGCAGAAAGTGGATGTTTGCCAAAGCAACTCCCGGCGATATCAAGTATGTTGCCTGTAATGCCGACGAAGGCGACCCGGGCGCATTCATGGACAGATCCATTCTCGAAGGCGACCCCCAGTGTATCATCGAAGCTATGGCTATTGCCGGCTATGCCATCGGTGCCCATAAGGGTTTTGTGTACGTTCGTGCAGAATACCCCATCGCTGTGCAAAGATTGAGCATCGCCATTGAGCAGGCCAGACAGTACGGTCTGCTTGGAAAAAATATTTTCGGCACCGGCTTTGATTTTGACGTGGAGATCCGTCTGGGCGCCGGCGCATTCGTATGCGGCGAAGAAACCGCTCTGATGACCTCTATCGAAGGCAACCGAGGTGAGCCTCGTCCCCGTCCGCCGTTCCCGGCTGTGAAGGGATTGTTTGAAAAGCCTACGGTTCTCAATAACGTTGAAACCTATGCCAATATTCCCCGCATTATCTACAAGGGCAGCGAGTGGTATTCCTCCATCGGCACCGAAGGCAGCCGCGGCACCAAGGTGTTTGCTCTCGGCGGAAAAATCACCAACGTTGGTCTGGTGGAGATCCCCATGGGCACGACCCTGCGTGAGATCATCGAAGAGATCGGCGGCGGCATTCCTAACGGCAAGAAGTTCAAGGCAGCTCAGACCGGCGGTCCTTCCGGCGGCTGTATCCCGGCTGAACACATCGACACCCCCATTGATTACGACAGCCTGCTGGCCATTGGTTCTATGATGGGTTCCGGCGGTATGATCATTCTCGATGAAGACACCTGCATGGTCGATATTGCAAAGTTCTACCTGGAGTTCACCGTAGACGAAAGCTGCGGCAAATGTACTCCCTGCCGTGTCGGTACCAGAAAGCTGCTGCAGTATCTGGATAAAATCACCAAGGGCAACGGCGAAATGGAAGACCTCGAAAGAATCGACGAATTGGCAAAGCATATGCAGAAATCGTCCCTCTGTGCATTGGGACAGACCGCCCCGAACCCGATTCTGTCCACGATGAAGTTCTTCAGAGACGAGTATATTGCTCACATTCAGGATAAGTCCTGCCCGGCCGGTGTCTGTAAGTCTCTGATTCGATATGAGATCGTTGCCGACAAGTGCAAAGGCTGTACGCTTTGTGCCCGCAACTGCCCGGCGAAGGCCATTACCGGTGCTGTCAAGCAGCCTCATGTCATTGATGCTTCCAAGTGCATCAAGTGCGGCGTTTGTATGAACAACTGTAAGTTCGGCGCCATCATCACGAAATAAGGAGGGGATAATCAATGGAAACCGTAAACCTGAAAATCAATAATATCCCTGTTGAAGTTCCGAAGGGATATACCATTCTCCAGGCTGCCAAGCAGGCCAACATTGAGATACCGACTCTTTGCTACCTCAAAGACATCAACTGTATCGGTGCCTGCCGTGTCTGTATGGTGGAAGCCAAGCAGAACGGCCGTCCGATGAGAGGCCTGATCGCCGCCTGTGTATACCCTGCCGAAGAGGGAATGGAGGTATTCACCAATACCCCCGCTGTCATCAAGTCCAGAAAGACCACCATCGAGCTGCTGCTTTCCACCCACCAGAAGAAATGTCTCTCCTGCGTGCGGAACAATCACTGCGAACTGCAGAAGCTGGCGCTGGAATACGGTGTAGATGAAGACCGCTTTGCATCCGAGGATATGACCTATGAGATCGACGAGCAGTCCCCCTACATCATTCGCAATAACAACAAATGCGTTCAGTGTATGCGCTGCGTGGCCGCCTGTAAGAACGTGCAGACGGTGTCTGTTATCGGTGCCATCAAGCGCGGCTATCAGGTACACGTCGGCAGCCCCTTTGACAAGAGCCTGAACGATTCCCCCTGTGTCGGCTGCGGTCAGTGTATCGTAAGCTGTCCGGTGGGCGCTCTGACAGAAAAGAGCGATGAGGAAAGAGTATGGGATGCCATCAACGATCCCGAGAAGGTCGTAATGTTCTTCACAGCTCCCTCCATCAAAGCGACCCTTGGCGAATGCTTCGATCTTCCGATCGGCACGAATGTAGAGGGCAAAATGCCGGCTGCTATCCGTCGTCTGGGTGAAGGCGTCAAGGCCTTCAACATGGATTTCACCGCTGACCTTACCATCATGGAGGAAGCCAACGAACTGATCCAGAGAATCACCACCGGCGGCACGCTGCCGATGTTCACTTCCTGCTGCCCCGGCTGGGTGAAGTTTGTGGAGCATTACTATCCTGATTTCATTCCGAACCTTTCCACCTGCAAATCTCCGCAGGCTATGTTCGGTGCGGTTCTCAAGGGTTACTATGCACAGAAGACGGGCATTGATCCGAATAAGATGTTTGTTGTCAGCGTCATTCCCTGCACAGCGAAGAAGTTTGAGTGCACCCGTCCTCAGCTTCGCAGCGGCGACGGCGATTATGACGATGTCGACGTTGCTCTGACCACCAGAGAGCTGGCCCGCATGATCAAGCGCGCTCATATTGACTTTGCCGATCTTCAGGATGAAGATTATGATCTGCCCTTTGACAAGGCTTCCGGCGGCGGCGTGATCTTCGGCGCTACCGGCGGTGTTCTTGAGGCTGCTCTCAGAACCGCTGCCAGAACGCTGGACGGCGAGTTCAAGAAGGTTGACTTTGAAGAGGTCAGAGGCCCCGAAGCTATCCGTGAGGTGACTTACGAAGTGGCCGGCATTCAGGTCAAAGTAGCCGTTACCTCCGGTCTGGGCAACGCCAGAAAGCTGCTGGAAAAGATCAAGGCAGGCGAAGCCGATTATCAGATGGTGGAGATCATGGCTTGTCCCGGCGGCTGCATCAACGGCGGCGGCCAGCCTCTGCAGAGCGACAGTGTCAGAAACTATATGGACTATAAGGCTCTTCGCAGCAAGGCACTGTATGATCAGGATCTCGCCAGCGAATTCCGCTGCAGCGATGAAAGCCCGGTCATCAAGATGATCTATGATGAGTACTTTGAGGCTCCCGGCAAGGAGAAGTCGCATAAATATCTGCACACCTCCTATGTGCCCAGAGGCAATAAGATGACCTGATGTTCTTCTAAGAAGACAAACATCCGTAACAATCAACCGGAAGTTCCTGATGCGGGAGCTTCCGGTTATTTTTTGTCTATTTTCATCATATTAACTGTTATTTGCCGGATAAAAGCAAAAATAATAGTAATAATGTCGAGAAAATGGCAGAATATTTCTTAAAAAGAATATTATCACAGCGTGACTGTGATATACTGAAGCTGTTTAGAAGGCCTTTTTCTGTCTTTGAAAAGGGGATCTGTTCTCAGGAAGGAATGCGAGCTGCCCATGAATTTTTCAGAATGTGCCGAAAAAATCGAAAGATACTTTGCTGCCTGTGATCTGTCTTTGGTAGAGCAGGATTTTTCCGCTCTGCTTCATTTATGGGGGAGAGATGAGGGGTATGTGTATCTGTCCTGCACAGGCGGGAGGAAGGAATGGGATTTTCACTGGCATAAAGAAGCGGACATCCTGCTGGATATGAAGATAGCGGATTTTGCAGCGATAGCGAATCATCAGATCGACCCGCTGAAAGCGTTTACCTCCGGGAAGATCCAGGCGCAGGGGAACGTATCCTTGGCGCTTCGGCTGTATCAGACATTACTGCAGCAGGGGTTATGAGGCGGTTCTGTTGTTCGCAGAGGCAGTCCTTCAGCGGAAAAGGTTGCAAGCGGTATCTAAGCAACAAATTGTAGGAGATGATCAGATGGCGAAGTTTTCAATGGAAGAGTATTATCAGGGCATGAGCGTCAATTCCTATCAATACTTTGGCGCCCATCCCGAATCGGCCGATCGGGATGAGGGGATCGTGTTCCGTGTATATGCTCCGTCCGCCTGGGGTGTTGACGTGGTGGGCGAATTCAACGGGTGGAATCCCGGCACACACCGCATGAACCGTATTGATAACGGCGTATATGAATTGACGATTCCCAATGCAAGAGTAGGGCAGTTATATAAGTTCCGTGTGTATCAGCAGGGCGGCACGGCAGTGGATAAAGCGGATCCCTATGCTTTCCACAGCGAACTGCGCCCCAACACCGCCTCCGTCATTACCCGGATCGCTCCGGAGAAGGTTTTTACGGATGACGCCTGGATGCAGCAGCGCAGCAAATGCTATGACCGTCCGATGAACATCTACGAGATGCACATGGGCTCCTGGAAAAAACCGTACGGCAAAAGTGAAGCAGACGGAGGAGCGCAGTGGTTCCGCTACGACGAAGTGGCGGATGATCTGATCCAATATGTCAAAGAAAACCATTTCACGCATATAGAGATCCTGCCGCTGGCGGAGTTTCCTTTTGACGGTTCGTGGGGATACCAAACCGCACAGTATTACAGTGCCACCTCCCGCTACGGCACCCCGGAGCAGCTGATGACCTTTGTCAACCGCTGCCATGAAAACGGGATCGGCGTTATCATTGATTTTGCTTTTGTTCATTTTGTCAAGGATAATTACTCGTTGGCGAAGTTTGACGGAACGGACCTGTATGAATACCCGCCTTCAGACGTCAACCAGAGCGAATGGGGAACCTATAATTTTAATGTATCCAAAGGTGAGGTGCAAAGCTTCCTGATCTCCTGTGCCGCATTCTGGCTGG
>CACYCG010000060.1 GCA_902772855.1 uncultured Ruminococcus sp. | reverse complement strand
GAGGTCTCCACCGGAGACCCGCACCTCTGGACTCTGCCACCTTTTGAAAAAGGTGGACGAAAACTTGCTCTCCTTTGCAAGAATTTTGGCATCTTCTTTAGGTGCAAGCCCCGGAAGGGGGGTCTGGGGGCACTCCCCCAGACCCGGGTCCAGCGTCACGCTGGCGCTGGCGGCTGGATTGACAATAGTTGTTAAATACAGTATAATACAAGAAAAGGGGGAGAAGAGGATGGAAGCGGGAAAAATTGCCGATACACACGCACATTATGACGACCCGGCGTTTGACAGGGACCGGGACGAACTGCTCAGGCGGCTTTTTGCCGGACCGGTGGAACTGATCGTGAATCAGGGCACCACGCTGGCGACTTCGGAGGAATCGGTCAGACTGTCGGAACGGTACCCGGGGATGTATGCCGCTGTGGGGCTGCATCCCGAATGTGTCGGTGAAAACAGTTTGGAAGAGCTGGAGCGGCTGCTTCCCCTGTATGACTGCCCCAAAACCGTTGCCGTAGGAGAGATCGGCCTCGATTACTATTACGACAACCCTCGTGACCTTCAGAAAGCGGTGTTTTGCGCACAGCTTGATCTGGCTAAAGAAAAAAATCTGCCCGTCACCATTCACGACCGGGAGGCACACGGCGATATGCTGGAGATCCTCCGGAAAAAACAGCCGAAAGGGATCCTCCACTGCTTTTCCGGAAGCCGGGATATGGCGCTGGAAATGGTGGAGATGGGGCTGTACATCGGGTTTGGCGGGGTGATCACCTTCAAAAACGCCCGGAAAACCGTGGAAACGGCGCTGGCCGTTCCGCTGGAGCGCATCGTGCTGGAAACGGACTGCCCCTATTTAGCGCCCGTTCCGTTCCGGGGAAAGCGCAACGATTCGTCGCTGATCGTTCATGTTGCCAAAAAAATTGCCGAACTGCGGGGACTTTCGGAAGAAGAGGTGCTTTCCCTCACCGCTGAAAACGCCCGCAGGGTGTATGCGCTGTAAATCACCTGCGGCTGAATGACCGTTGGAAAGGAGGAAATGACTGTGCGTGCTGTCATCACCGGTGCCAGCTCCGGCATCGGCCGGGATATAGCCCGGGCACTGGTTTGCCGGGGTTGGGACGTTATTCTGGTAGCCCGCCGGGCGGACCGCCTTTTGGAACTCAAAAAAGAGCTCGGCACCCACGCAAGCTGTGTGCGCTGTGACGTGTCCCATTTAGAAGAATGCCTCAAGCTCCATGAGGTGCTGCAGCAGGCTGACGTGGAAATGCTGGTCAACTGCGCCGGGTTCGGACTGTGCGGCTATTTTACCGAAACCTCCCTGGAACGGGAACTCGAAATGATCGACACCAATATCCGGGCCGTTCATGTGCTGACCAAATTGTTCCTGCAGGATTTCATGCTGAAAAACAAAGGCTATATCCTCAACGTGGCTTCTATCGCCGGATTTTTCTCCGGACCGATGATGGCAACGTATTATGCCACCAAAAACTACGTTGTCAGCATGACCGGCGCCATCTATGAGGAACTGCGCCGCCGGGGAAGCAGCGTCAAGATCAGCGCCCTTTGCCCCGGTCCCGTGGATACGGAATTTCATCAGGTGGCGCACGTCCGCTTTTCCAGCGCCCCCCTCGACAGCCAGACCGTGGCGACGGCGGCTGTGGACGGACTGCTTGCCGGAAAACTTTTTATCATTCCCTCTGTGAAAATGAAGACGCTGAAAGTCATCAAGCGCCTTCTGCCCGATAAAACGATCACCCATTTTTGCTATACCTTCCAAAAGAAAAAACGCTGACCTTCTCGGCAGCGTCAAAAGGAGATGAGGCCCATGCTTCGGGTCACCAATATTGAAGTCATGAACTTTCACAACGCCATCCGGGGAGCCAGAAACCCCATGAACAGCTGGGCCCGTTCAGACAGCTACCGGGACGAAAACGGCCAGTTTGTGCTGGGCGTCAACGACCTGTCTTTGGCGGTGCGGCTGCGGCAGGCGGGAAGCGATCACCGGAAGTTCCTGCGGCAGATCTTCGTCACCGTCGACATCACCGCCCCCCTGTATTGGTGGAAAGAGTACGACACCTACAAAGTCGGCACGGTGGCCAATTCCACCAGCACCATGCATAAGATCTCCTCGGCGCCCTTCGATGTGTCGCAGTTCAGCACCGACCACATGGATGAGGAGACCCTGCGCTTCATGGCCTCAGTGGTGGATTATCTGGAAGTGCTGCGGCAGAAGTTCCTCAGCACGAAGGATAAACAGTATTGGTACGATATGATCCAGTTCCTCCCGTCGAGCTACAACCAAATGCGTACCTGCACGATGAATTACGAAAACCTGATCGGCATCTATCACGCCCGGAAAGCGCACAAATTAGACGAATGGCACACCTTCTGCGATTTTGCCGCCTCCCTCCCCTACGCCCGGGAACTGATTATCGGGGAAGCTCCTCCTGCCTGAGCAGCACAGAAAGGTTGTTATCGATGACGTATGAAGATCTGATAGTTAAGATTCCGCAGGAATCAGCGACCTATCGGGAAGATTCTGCCTTTGTCATTCAGCAAATTATCGCCATTTTGGATTCACGAAAAGCGGCAAATGATCATAAGATCATTATCAATACCAATTTGCGAGCGGGGTTACCACTTGAAAACATCAACAAAATAGCCGGACCATTGATAGAAGCATGGGCAGGAGAAGTATTTTCAGGCATTCGGGATAATGAGCACAACGAATATCATCTTATCAATGTTGAAACACAACAACGTCTTGGAATGTCCGATTGGAAATGACATTCAATTTCTGGATTACATGGTTTTATACGCAGGGGATCGGAAAAACAAAAGGCTTTTCTCTCCGGCACGATGATATTCTGATGTTTACGAAAAACCCCAAAGAGTATGTCTTTCATTTAGATGATATACGAGTGCCGCAAAAGTTCTATCGTTCCGTGAATAATATGCGTGGGGCAAATCCCGGAAATGTATGGGAGTTCTCCCATATGCACTATTGCAATAAAAATCGAAAACAGCACCCGACTCAAAAACCGGAAGGGCTCTTTGAACGGATGATACTGGCCTCCTCATGTCCGGGAGATACTGTCCTTGATCCTTTTGTCGGAAGCGGCACGGTATTAAGAGTCTGTCAGCAGACAGGCAGAAGGGGAATCGGCATTGATAGCAATCCCGAATATATCGACATGACAAAAGCACGGCTTGCGGAAGTATTCAAAGGTTTTGACAGCATAGACGAGAGAATGAAACGTGTTCCGAATGATCTGAACGATGCAGAAATCCGTGAAGAGTATATCCGAAATCACATTGAGTGGTTTTTGAAAAATCACCCCGATGCGGTGGAAGAGTTTCTGCGGGAAGTCAGGCAGAAATACGAGACGAAGATGAAAGAAAGCGGGCAAACACGGAAATCAATTTTCAAAATAGGAATGAAAACGCCTCTGGCCTCCGGGGGCGGCGGGAACCTGATGCAGCCGGTCAGAAGGGGGCGCCCTCTTTCCCAGGGCGCCCCCTCTCCCAAAACAGTCCGCCGGACTGTTTTGGGATTCACCCCCTGCGGAGGGATTGCGTCCAAAGTGTTTCGCGCTCTGCGGAGCGCGACCAGAGACTCCGTCT
>CACYCG010000059.1 GCA_902772855.1 uncultured Ruminococcus sp. | reverse complement strand
TCCCGGATCGTCACCAATCAAGTATCTTCGGCACCATTGAGCTTAACTTCTGTGTTCGGTATGGGAACAGGTGGACCCTCAACGTCATCAACACCAACTTTTCGCTGAACTTTTCAGCTCTGTTATTGTACCACGCTTTGCGAAAAAACGCAAGGCTTTTTTGTCATAATTCCAATGCAATTTGTATAGAAATGGAATAAAGTACAAATCGTATAACTCCGATCAGCATATTCGCACAAAATAATACAAAGAGTATCATTTTCTTTCCCTTTTTTTGGAAAAGGGTGGAAATTTGGGGCATATGCTTGATTTTTTGGGGGGGATACAGTATAATGCGGAGTAGAGTATCTGCAGCATCAGCAAGGAGGTGGAGGGTATGATCCCCGCCATTATCGCAGCGGCGGCCTGTCTGGTGACCGCCACCATTATGTTCACGCCCCGGATGCGGAGTTTTCTGTATTATCGCCCGGTGGCTGTTTTCTTCATGTTTGAAGGCATTTGGATCATTGTGGATTACGCCTTTGCGCAGATCAGTCCCGGAAATGTTTTCATGCCCCTGATCCATTACATAGGGCTGATCGCTTTGGTGATATATTTTATTCTGAGCATTTTTTTAATCTCGGACGAGAAACGCTCCTCTTCCGGCCGGAAAAAATAATGTTCGGGAGGGAGTCGGGTCGATATGGGTTATGTATATGCCGGATTGTGGGTGATTATTGCGGTGCTGCTGTTTTTCCGGTTTCGCAGGGAAAGCCGCTCCATGATCCCGCTGTCCCTGTATTTTGTGCTGCTTGGCTTTTGGTGGTTTCTCAATGAGCAGGTGACCGAAGACCTGCTGCGGGGGAATTATGCGTGGATCCTGCGGGGCGTTTCGCTTCTGACGCTGCTGCTGTGCGTGGTCATTTATCTGCTGGAGCACCGCAGCGCCGGAAAAGAGCCGTCCGCCGAGGCGAAAGACCGTTCCGAAAATCCTGAAAGCTCCCGCTGACCGGAACCTTCATGATCATACCATCCTCAAAAAACAGACCGTCCGAAGCGGATGCTCCGGGCGGTCTGTTTCGTCTGCATTGGTTCCGGGCGCAGCCCTTTTCGGCGTGGGCCGATTTTTTCTGCGGGTTCAGGACGCCGGTCCTTCCTCCGTTCCCGCCAGCGATTCGCTGCCGGACACTTCCCGGTGAAAGGTGGGGACGACTTCGGCAATAATGCGCTCCACGGCGTCCTTGTCGTTTTCCTCGGCGGCTGCCCGCAGGGTGCTTAAATGCTCAAAGAATGAGTCTGTGTCAAATTCAATGGGCTTGCCGATATAGATCTTTTTGTTTTTTGTCTGCGTAATGCCCTCTTCGTTCAGCAGCAGCTCCTCATAGAGCTTTTCGCCGGGGCGCAGCCCCGTGTATTCGATCTTGATGTCCTCGTGCGGCTTGAATCCGGACAGGCGGATCAGGTTTTCCGCTAACACCCGGATCTTGACCGGCTCGCCCATGTCTAAAATAAAGATCTCGCCGCCTTTGGCAAGGCTTCCCGCTGTCAGCACCAGCGACACCGCCTCCGGGATCGTCATGAAATAGCGGATGATATCCGGGTGCGTGACCGTCACCGGGCCGCCGGTGCGGATCTGCTCTTTGAACAGGGGGATGACCGACCCGTTGGACCCGAGCACGTTTCCGAAGCGCACCGCTACGAAGTTTGTCTGGCTTCGCTTGTCCATGAGCTGGATGATCATTTCGCAGATGCGCTTGCTTGCTCCCATAACGCTGGTGGGGTTGACCGCCTTGTCGGTGGAAATCTGCACAAAGTTTTTGACGTGGAACTTATCCGCTGTTTCCACCAATTTCAAAGTGCCGAACACATTGTTTTTGACCGCTTCCTCCGGGTTGGTTTCCATGAGGGGAACGTGCTTGTGGGCGGCTGCGTGGAACACCACGTCAATGTCGTGCGCGGAAAAAATATGCTCCAATTTCTCCCGGTCCCGCACCGAGGCGATCTGCACCTCAAAGGAAAGATCCGAGCCGTATTTCCGCAGCAGCTCCTGCTGGATTTCATAGGCATTGTTTTCGTAAATATCCAAAATGATCAGGTGCTTCGGCTTCAGCCCTGCGATCTGACGGCAGAGCTCGGAGCCGATGGAGCCGCCGCCGCCTGTGACCAGCACGGTCTGCCCGATGAGGTACTGCCCGTATTTTTCCGTATCGAACACCACCGGGTCCCTTCCGAGCAGGTCGTCCACTTCCACCTGCCGGATGGAAGAGGTGATCGGCACCCCGGAGGTCATCAGGTTGTAGATATTCGGGATGATCTTGACTTCAAGGTGCGTTTCGGCGCAGGCGTCCAGGATCCGCTTCTTATCGGCGATGCTCAATTGGGAGATGGTGAACAGGATGACCTCTACGTCATATTCCCGGCAGATCTCCGGGATCTCGTTGGTGGTCCCCACCACCTGCACCCCGCTGATGCGGCGGTGCAGCTTTTCGGGGTTGTCGTCCACGATGCAGACGGGAAGGTATTCATTCCCCGGGGTTTTGGAAAGCTCGCTCAGAACGGAGACCGCCCCTTCTCCTGCCCCGATGATCATCAGCCGCTTGCGGGCCTTGTGCGCTAAATTGCGCCGCTCAAGGATCCGGTTGAGGCGGTAGTTGATGCGGAACATCATGACAAAGAAGGAAGACATCAGCGCAAAGGTGATGTACACCCGTGTGCCCAGATTGAACTCCGGCCGGAACAGTCCGATCCCCATCGTGATGAGCATGAACGACAGGTCCGCTGTCAGGGACGCTACCGCCGTGGTGAAGAAGTCCTCGATATTCGCATAGCGCCACAGCTTGTTATACAGCCGGAACAGCAGGAACACCGCCGTGAAGCAGACGTTTTCCAGCAAAAAGCACCACCAGAACAAAGCCGGTGAAGAGGCGAGGGCATAATCGCTGCGGTTGATGGCGAAGGACAGGTAAAAAGACAGATTCCACAGAAAAAAATCGCATCCGAACAGCACGATCCTGCGGTGCTGCCGGATCAGGTGATAGATTGTCAGCATAGCATCTTTTCCGTTTCCGGTGCCCGTGGAAAGCGGGGCACCTGTACTCTGACAAGATTATAGTACAATTTTTTCCGAATTACAAGTAGCCGGGGGCTTTTTACAAGGAAATCCATTTTATTGAAAAGAAGGCAGCCAGCGTGACGCTGAACCCATATCCGGGGGCCAGCGTGACGCTGGACCCATATCCGGGGGAGTCCCCCCGGACCCCCCTACCTGAACTTGAGCTTGATGAAGACGCCAAAAGTCTTGCAAAGGAGGGCAAGTTTTCGTCCACCTTTTTCAAAAGGTGTCAGAGTCCAGAGACAGCGTCTCTGGTCGCGCTCCGCAGAGCGCGAAACCTCCAAACCTTCCCGTCAGCAAGCGCCAGCCTGTAACGCCGGCAAGGAACAGCCTATAAAGCCAGCGCATCAAAAAGACAGCAGAGAAGGGAACACAGAGCATAGACCGCCCCGAGAAGATTCACCTTCCCGTCCCGAAATTTGCGCTGGCGGAGAGATGGCAGGACAGCAGACGAACGGTAAAGGAGAGCGGTCCCTT
>CACYCG010000058.1 GCA_902772855.1 uncultured Ruminococcus sp. | reverse complement strand
TACCGGCGCATATGGGCTTTTTTTTCTTTTTTTTTATAATACCATACTCTGAGCAAAAATGCAAGTGTTTTTTTGATTATTTTCAAAGAATCGGAAACGCCGCCTGACGTCGCACCCCAAGGGCACGACCAACGGGCGGCTCAGTGAATAGAGAATAACGAGCAGTGAATAATAATCTATAGCTGCAGGTTTTCCGGAGCTATTCCTCTCCCTTTTAGTAAGCAAGTTTTTTGGAAGGGGGTCCGGGGGAGAACCTTTTTTTCAAAAAAGGTTTCCCCCGGTGCTGGCGCTATTTGATTTCGGCGAAGCGGAAGGCAAGGCAGCCGATGACATAGGAGAGGATGGCGTAGCCGAGGGCGATGAGCGGGCAAAGGTACCATTCGCCGGACTGTACGTTGGGCTGAACAAGGAGATAGGTTTCCATCAGCACATAAAGGGAAAGCTGTTCGGAGAGGTCCGGCTTGGTCATGCCGATCAGGTTGACCAGGGTCATCACCAGCGTGGGCGCCACGATGGCCACGGCGACCGCCAGACCCGTTTTGCGGAACACCACCGACAGCATCAGGTACAGCGAAGCCGTTGCCGCTAACAGCAGCACATAGGTGCCGACCATCAGGGCCATTTCTCCTGCGGAAAAGTCGGTGGAGTGCTCCACTAAAAACCAGGCGGTGATCCCGCCCGCAGCGGTGTAGACGACGGCAACGATCATGATCTCCGCAAAGGCCGCCAAAAACTTGGACACATAGATCTTCCCCCGGCTGACCCCTCTGGCAATAGTGTTTTTGAACGTTCCCATCGAAAACTCCGAGGAGGCAAAGGCGCACAGGCAAATGGCGCCTAACAGCCAGATGGAGCTGTCGGATAAAAATACGTTGATAAAAGCCCACAGGTTATTTTTTGGCATGGACGCCATGGCGGTGTCGAGGGAATCGGTTTTCATGCCGAAGCGCTGCATCAGGGCATACGTCATGGCGATACTGCGGCCCCGTTCTTCCCAGAAATAATGATATAAAAACGCCATCGCGACCCCGAGCGCCACCGCTATCACACAGCAGACCCACAGGCTTTTCGTCCGCATCAGTTTTCGGAAATCTGATTTCAGCAGGCCCATCATGGTGTTTTTCCCTCCATTTTCGCAATAAAATATCCTTCGGCGTCCCCTTCCGTCTGGCGGATGGATTTCACCATAACCCCGCTTTCGTGCAGGCGGCTGGTCAGCAGCCCCACGTCTTCCACCTCTCCGGTCACGAGCAGCCGGTTTCCCGGCCCGACAGTCACCCGCTCAGCCGTGCACAGCTCCGACAGCACTTCCTGCGCTCTGGCGACGTCGCTGACCTTCAGCTCGGTGCCGCTCTGACATTTTTCCGACAGCTCCTGCGCTGTCAGCTCTTCCACCAGACGCCCGTCCGCAATAATGCCGTAGCGCGTGGAGATCTTCTCCAGCTCCCCTAAAATATGGCTGGAGATGAAAATCGTTTTTCCCTGCTCCTGCAGCCGCAGCAAAAGCTGCCGCACTTCCACAATGCCGGTGGGGTCCAGCCCGTTGATGGGCTCATCAAGCAGCAGCAGCTCCGGGTTTCCTATCAGGGCGATCCCCAGCCCCAGCCGCTGTTTCATCCCGAGGGAGAAATCCCCGGCTTTTTTCCGGCCGGTTTTTTCCAGCCCCACGGTGTGCAGGATCTCCGGCACCTGCGCCCGGTCTTCCTTCAGCGAATCGCACAAAAGCTCCAGATTATCCTTGGCGGACATATTCCGGAACAAAGCCGGGCTTTCCACCAGACTGCCAATGCGCCTTCCGGCCTTTGCCCTTTTTTCGCCCCCGAACAGCTCCACGCATCCGCTGCTCGGGCGTGTCAGCCCCAGCACCATGCGGAGAAACGTGGTTTTGCCAGCGCCGTTTTTGCCCACAAATCCGTAAATGTCCCCCTTGCGCACGCTCAGGCTGATCCCCCTCACCACCGTCTGCCTGCCATAGCGTTTTGTAAGGTCCTCTGTTTTCAGCAGCTCTTCCATGTCGTCCCCTCCGCTTTTCAATCGGCGCTTTCCGGCGCTTCTTCCAATTCGACGATAATACGGGCGTTTTTCAGATACATCACCCGGAAGGCCCTTCCTTCGTCCGCCGCCTGATGCAGCCGGATGAACTCATCAAGCGACCACGCCCTGCCAAATACATATTCTCCGTCCGCCGCCCGGAACCGGTAAGGCACCGCCATTTGATAGCAATTCCCCTCCAGCTCGAACACCGGCACCAGCGTTTCTTCCACATAGGCCCGCTCTTCTATATCCTTCTGCGCCTTCTGCCGCCGCTCCCACGGCTGACCCTTGATCATGCGCTTTGCTGTTTCCGCCGTCACAGCCCCATTCCTCCCCTCACTTCTGCCTTTCCTAAAAACCTGCACTTTAAGACAAAGAAACAACTCCGGGAACCCCACCGCAGGGGATTACTATTCACTATTCTTTATTCATTATTCGTTGAGCCGCCAACGGCGGCGACTAAGGCGTTTCTCCACTGCTGCACCTGCGTTCTGTCCGCTGCACGGCAGTCTTCAAACCCTTTGGGCAGGGCTTCTCCGGCGGCAAGGCGCAGCTTTTTCGGCCGGGGAAGCTGTTTGATACGGTATTCCAGCCGCAGTGCCCGGGAGCGGTTCGGGCACTGCCACGCCGCCTCCAGCGCCCGCACGCCTTTTGCGCGGGTGTAGCGGGCGCCTCCGGGAGCCTGGCCGCTGTGCTGCCGCAGCCGCACGGGTACATCGGCGGCTGTTCCGGTGTACAGGCTGTCGTCCCCGCAGCGAAGCATATAGACATACACCGCCATGCTCTCACCCCTGTCCCGGAGTCTGGCCGTGCATGGCCCTGTGTTCTTCCAGCACCTGCCGGTACAATTGGCAGGCATTCCATTCGACGTTGTGCGGTGTGATCACCGCTTTGATAATCTCTCTCCCCACGCCCGCCTTCCGGCAGGCGGCCAGCACCCGGTTGAGTTCCTCCGGCAGCAGATTCCCCATCACGAGGAAGGCGCCCTGCGGCTTTTCTTCCGGGATGTCCACAGCGTTGGGGCGGGGGGTCCATCCGGCCGCCGCCCCCAGCGGAAGGCCGTATTCCTCCGGCGGCACCGAACGCACGGAGAGTTTGTGCGGCAGAAGGAGCCGTTTCAATTGCTTTTCCTGCTCCGGCGCCAGCCCGTACAGCAGAACCACTTTTTTCATTTTCCTTCCCCCGTTTATTCCGTATCCAGTTTCAGCACCGCCATGAACGCTTCCTGCGGCACATCGACCGAGCCTAATTTTCTCATCCGTTTTTTGCCTTCCTTTTGCTTTTCGAGGAGCTTCTTTTTCCGGCTGATGTCGCCCCCGTAGCATTTGGCCAGCACGTCTTTTCTCATCGCCTTCACGGTTTCCCGGGCGATGATCTTCCCGCCCACGCAGGCCTGGATCGGGATCTCAAAGAGCTGGCGGGGGATCTTCTCCTTGAGCTTTTCCGCCATCTTGCGGGCACGGGGATAGGCCTTTTCGCTGTGAATGATAAACGACAGCGCATCCACCACTTCTCCGTTGAGCATGATGTCTAACTTTACTAATTTGGATTCCGCATAGCCGGACAGCTCATAATCAAAGCTGGCATAGCCCCGGGTGCGGGATTTGAGGGTATCGAAAAAGTCGTAAATGATCTCCGCCAGCGGCAGGTCATAATGGATATCCACCCGGTCGGCATCGATATAGGTCATATCCCGGAAAACGCCCCGCCGGTCCTGACACAGGTCCATAATATTCCCCACATATTCCGCCGGTGCATAGATGTGGGCTTCCGTCATTGGCTCCTCGGCTTTGGCGATGGTGCCGGGGTCGGGGTAATTGGTGGGGTTGTCGATCATTTCCACGGTGCCGTCCGTTTTCGTGATCCGGTAGATCACGCTCGGGGCGGTGGTGATGAGGTCTAAATTATATTCCCGCTCCAGCCGCTCCTGAATGATTTCCATATGCAGCAGGCCCAGAAATCCGCACCGGAACCCAAAGCCCAGCGCCACGGAGGTTTCCGGCTCAAAGGAGAGGGAGGCATCGTTCAGCTCTAATTTTTCCAGCGCTTCCCGCAGGTCGGGATATTTGGCGCCGTCGGCGGGGTAAATGCCGCAGAACACCATCGGCTGCACCGCCCGGTAGCCGGGCAGAGGCTCTGCGGCGGGGCGGCCGGCCAGGGTAACGGTGTCGCCCACACGGGCCTCGCTGACGGTTTTGATGGAAGCGGCGATATAGCCCACCTCCCCGGCAAACAATTCCTGCGCCGGTTCCAAAGAGGTCGCCCGCAAAAAGCCCAGTTCCACCACCGTAAACTCCGAGCCGGAGGCCATCAGGCGAATGGTGTCCCCGGCTTTCAGGGAGCCTTCCTGCAGCCGGACGTAAATGATCACGCCCTTGTAGCTGTCGTAATAGGAGTCGAAAATCAGCGCCCGCAGCGGGGCCTTCGTATCCCCCGACGGGGGCGGCACTTCGGAGACGATTTTTTCCATCACGTCGTGGATGTTAATGCCCATTTTCGCCGAAATGCAGGGAGCGTCTTCCGCCGGAAGGCCGATAACGTCCTCGATTTCTTTTTTCACCCGCTCCGGGTCTGCGCCGGGCAGGTCGATTTTATTGATGACCGGCACGATCTCCAGCCCGGCGTCAAGGGCCAGATAGGTATTGGCAAGCGTCTGCGCCTCGATCCCCTGCGAAGCATCCACCACCAGCACCGCCCCTTCGCAGGCAGCCAGAGAGCGGGAGACTTCATAATTGAAATCCACATGGCCGGGGGTGTCGATCAAATTGAAGACATATTGTTCCCCGTCGTCGGCATGATACAGAAGCGTCACGGCATGGGCCTTGATGGTAATGCCTCTTTCCCGTTCCAGTTCCATATTATCTAACAGTTGGTCCTCCATATCCCGCACGGCAACAGACTGTGTCTGTTCCAGGATCCTGTCGGCGAGGGTCGATTTTCCGTGGTCGATATGAGCGATAATGCTGAAGTTCCTGATTTTGCTTTGGTCAAATCCCATAGTCACACCTTCATTTCCTCAGTATGCCTCTATTATAGCACACTTTCCCTTCCAGTGGAAACCTTTTTTCCAGGCAGCGGCGGCGCTGCACCCCGTAGCCGGGGGAGTGCCCCCGGACCCCCCGTTCGGGGCTTACAGTCAATGAAGACGCCCAAGGTC
>CACYCG010000057.1 GCA_902772855.1 uncultured Ruminococcus sp. | reverse complement strand
GTATTTGGAGTATATAAGGGAGTAAGAGTTGGTATCATAAAAACCAATGGACAGCCTGGTACTATTTTCCCCGATTCTGACCAAAGCGGTGTGCTTCGTAAAAGGAGGAAAGCGAAATGAACATTAACAAACTCAGAGAATCTATTTTGGAACTATTATCCCTTCATCCAAATGATGACTACAGAACTGAAAAATGTTGGAAAGAAGAAACGGAAATTCTGTCCGAAGATATTTCAGAGACAATTGACTTTTTTACAAACCAATGTACTGACGAGGAATTTTTCTGGCTTTCATCAGTTTTTTCTGATGTGTCGGAAATAGTGCAAAGCAAGCAGTTCGTTGAGACCTTATGTTCTCGGCTTGCACGAGTAAACCGCGAAACATACAATCAGAACTCTTTCGAGAGTGAGCATATGAGGAAATGGGTGGACTACGATGAGTACGTCAGAAGTGTAAGTATGGAAATCAAATACGCCGAAGGTGCTTTGAACGAGGAATAATAACCCATAAGAATTGCTATTTTCTGTAAACTTTGACGATTGCTTTGGTTATAACAACACTTCGCGTACAATCAGCATGACCCCCGGAGCCTAAAAAAAGACTTCTGAGGGTCAGTTCTTTTTTATCCATCTCGCTCCACCTCTTTCACGAGATCGGAGTAAGGCATCTTTTCACCGTTGCGGATAACATACACCCCGTCAGCATCTCCGGTATCCTCAACATATCTGCGAAGAATAACGGAGGCATATTTTTCATCCAGCTCCATCGTACAGCATATCCTGTTTATTTTCTCACAAGCCATAAGGGTAGAACCGCTGCCGCCGAAGGTGTCAATGACTACCGCATTTTCCTGTGTTGAATTGCCGATAGGATAGCTCAGTAGGTCAAGCGGTTTGGATGTTGATGACACCAATCACGGTAATCCTAAATGCACCCGATAGTACCGCATGAACATTTTATGGATACTTCTAATGGTTTTAAGCGTGAGAAGAAAGGCAGGGCAATCAACAAATGAATATTTCAGATTTTGCCACTCTAATTGATGAGGGACACGAAATTGAGTTCGTCTATGAAAACAGAAAATATTCTGTAACCTATGGGGAAATCGATGGAACAGAAGTAAATTTCCCTTTGCGAATTTTATAAAGATAGTGTGAAGTTACTACTGTTCATGAACTGCTTGGTATTTCATATAATGGCAACAAAGTTTCAGATATGGTTTTGTCATTAACAGATGATGCTATATGGATATTTTGAAATCAATCTGAATTATCCGGCTGTATTTTTATTATTCTTGCTTTTTGCCTGTGAAAGCCGGAGATTTTTGCCGACACATGTAAGCGTTATTTTGCCGTTCATCATAACCGTCATTCCGGTTATAGCAGCATGCGTATCATCAGTGTGACCGCCGGAAAAGGAAATAACATCTCCGATATCAAGTGCAGGGTTTCCTATCGTTTCCGAATCAAACGGAACATACCGCACCTTTGAGATGTCATTCAGGATATTTCTTATTATCTTTTCTCTGGTATCTTTCAACTCAAACTGTAAAAGAGGATTTACACCGAGATTCATTGTCAGCCCGTCACCCGGGAGCGCCACCTGCTTCGGTTCGGGTGGGAGATCTTCTTCCCTGCGGTCCAGGCTTCCGGGCAGGACCGTAAACCATCTCAGCAGCCTCTCCGTTTTCAACAAAGTAAAGCGGGAAGCACGACCGGACACACCGACCATAATTCATTTTTCAGTCTTCCGTTATCCGTCCGTTACAAATGGAAGCGCCGTCTTTGACAAAGTATGCTCCGGGGAGATGGTATACTAAGGAAAAACGGGGGCTTCCTCCGAAAAAAACAGGGGTGGTTGGGGTTGAAATGGCAAAGTCTGACAGAAAAAGGAAAGCAGCTTTGGGACCGGCAGCCGGGACTGCGGTCGGCGGGGCTGTGGGTGCTGTATGCCGGAAGCGGGCTGTTAGCGGCGAAGGGGGCTGTGTTCGGGGCGTTTGCTCCTTTCGGGGTCTCCTTGTGCGCCGTGGTGCCGTTTCCGTTTGTGCTGGCGACCTTCGGAGGAGCACTGGCGGGGTATGGGGTGTTTCCCGCTGTGAGCGGCAGTTTCCGCTATATTGCCGCCATGAGTGCGGTGCTGGCTATCCGCTGGACCCTGTGCGATATTCGCCGCCTGAGCCGACACCCGCTGTTTTCCGTGGCGGTCAGCGCGGTGCCGGTGTTTGCCACGGGGCTGGCTATGATGACGGCTTCCGGGTGGAACGGCCGCATGGCGGGATTGTACGGACTGGAGGCCCTGCTTTCGGGCGGGGGCGCTTATTTTCTGTCCCGCACCCTGACCATCCTGCGGGGCACGAAAAGCCTTGGAATGCTGATGCCGCAGGAAACAGCCTGTCTGGTCGTCACGGGCTGTTTGGGAGCGCTGGGGCTTTCCGGAGTCGGGATAGCGGGGCTGTCCCTCGGGAGAATAATAGCGGCGGCGGTGGTGCTGTTTGCGGCCCGTTTCGGAGGGGCGGCCGGCGGGACCGTCGCCGGGGTCGCTTTGGGCATGGTGCTGGGGATGTCCTCCTCCGATACGGCTTTTTTGGGAACAGCCTATCCGTTCGGGGGGCTGATGGCGGGGCTGTTTGCGCCGGTGGGTCCGGCGGCGGGGGCCATCGCCTTTGTGCTCGGCACCGCCTCCGGCGCCCTGCTGACCGGGGATGCAGAGCCGGTTTTGCGCTGCACGGTGGAATGTCTGGCGGGGGGAGCGCTGTTTTTTCTTCTTCCCGATGACGGCGGGGTCTGGTTCCGGGAGCTGTTTTTGCGGGGAGACCCCGCCGAAGAAAGGGAAGGCCTGCTGCGTTCGGTCACCATGCGGCTGCGGATCGCCTCCCGTGCGCTGGCCGGGGTGAGCAGCAGCGTGGAAGAGGTTTCGGAGCGGCTGACGGAACTGGTTACGCCCACGATGGAGGAAGTCTACCGGCAGGCGGTGGAAGATGCCTGTTGCCGGTGCGGAATGAGGGTGTTTTGCTGGGAACACCGGGACGGCATGAGCATGAGCTCCTTTGACCGGCTGACACAGCCTCTCCGGCAGCAGGGATGGGTCACGAAAGAGGATTTCAGAGAGGATTTCCTGCAGAAATGCTGCCGTCCGGCGGAGATGGCGGAGGCGGTGAACCGGTGCTATGGCAGCTTTATGGCTTCGCAGGCGGCCGAAAAGCGGATGGAAGAAGTGCGGCAGGTGGTGGCCGGGCAATTCTGCGGGCTGGGAGATATCCTGGGGGAAATGGCGCAGGAATACGAAAACTATGAACGCTTCGACCGGGAACTGGGGCAGCGCATTACCGTCAAAATGAAAGAGCTGGGGCTGAAACCGCTGAGTGTGAGCTGCCGAGTGGATGCTTCCGGGCGCATGACGGTGGAAGCCGAAACCGAAATCTGCTCCCCGAAGCATATTCGCCGGGCCATGCTGACCCATGAGATCGGGCGCATCTGCAAAAGACGTTTTGAAGCCCCCGGCATCGCCACCACCCCGGTGAGCTGCCGGATCAGCCTGTGCGAACAGGCGTGCTATGACGTAGAAACCGCCAGCAGCCAGCATATTTGCGGAAACGGCCGCCTGTGCGGGGACAGCCTGACCTATTTTACCGATGGAGGCGGGCACTTTGACGTCATCATCAGCGACGGCATGGGGACCGGCGGAAGGGCGGCGGTCGATGGCGGCATGGCTTCGGGCATTATGGAACGGCTGGTCAAGGCGGGGCTGGGCTTCGACTGTTCGCTGAAGGTCGTCAATTCGGCGCTGCTGGTGAAATCCGGAGATGAATCCTTGGCCACGCTGGACGTGCTTTCCATTGATCTGTACAGCGGCCGGGCGAATTTTATGAAGGCGGGGGCGGCGCTGACGTTCCTCCGAAAAGGAAACACGGTCACCCGGGTGGAAACGCCATCCCTTCCGGCGGGGATCCTTCCGGACATCGGCTTTTCCCGAACCGAGGAAGATCTGATGGAAGGGGACGTGATCGTAATGGTTTCGGATGGAGCCATCGCCACGGGGGAGGACTGGATCGAACGGATGATCGCAGGCTTTCGGGATGACAGTATGCAGACGCTGGCGGACAGGATCCTCGATGAAGCCCAGGCCCGCCGCTCGGACGGCCACGACGACGACATCACCGTGATCGCCATGCGCCTGAGCCAGCAGCGGCGCTGGACCCCGTAGCCGGGGGCAGCGGCGTTTCTCTCTCAGATAGGGGGTCCGGCGTCTTTGCTGGCTTTTGAAACAGGCGGACGACAACTTGCCCTCCTTTGCAAAAAAATGAACTGCAAG
>CACYCG010000056.1 GCA_902772855.1 uncultured Ruminococcus sp. | reverse complement strand
AGGAACTGTATTACGCTTCCTGGCAATCTCTCGGAAGCGGCACGCTGTTGGAAAATGCCCAAAAAGAACGCTGCACCATCCTTCCTCCGGAAACGATGTCCGATCTGGAAGACCTCGCCACGGGGAACTATACGGAGGAACGGCTGGAGCAGCTCAGGCAAAAGTATTTTCCGCCCTCGAGAGATTCGGGATGGAGCAAGTCGAAAGAAATTGATCGGCTTCTTAGATACTGGCGAGTCTGGGATCAGTGTGAAACGGAAGACGGTTTGGATGTAGATGCGTTTGAAGAGTTATGGAAAGGGGAAAAGTATCCCACTTATTTACCGGACGCAGAAAGGCTTTCCGAACGCTTTCCTGACCTTACCAAAGTGCAGAGTAGAGTCCTCCTTTTGAAGACTTTGCTGATACACCCTGATATATATAATTATGACACGATGCTGTATCTGGGCGTGACGTCTCCGGACACGCCGAAACTGACGCCCGAAAAAGCCAAGGAAATCATCGCACAGTATGATGGCCCGACAGAGGGCAGAACGAAGGCCATTGTGCAGGAGTTTCTGAAAGTGCAGCCCTATGCGGATTCGATCGAAAAGATAGAGCCGTTTGCCTGCAACTCTCGGGACAATTGGCATATACTTTGTCATGTGGTGCAGTTTGTCACACAGGACGATGACGGTCATTATCACATCGTAGGCGTAGGCGATGATGTGTTCGTCTTCCATCTGGTGCAGGACGAAGACGGCAATATGCTGGACTTTGAAGTGCTTCTGGAACCGGAAAAAGACCCTTTCAAAGCTGTGATGGATTCCGATACTTCATGGTATGATTTGCATTCGGATATTATTGAAATGTGTTGTGCTCCCATGAAAGGACCGATATTTGTCAAACGCTGACCCTCCCGGCCTGACGCGCCCAGCGGAAGTCCCCGTGGGGTGCGAAAAACGGGAGTCCCGTGGGGTGCCGGACCCGGGATTTTCAGGCGTTTTTCTTCTGACAAACTTCCGCAAATAATCCCGGAAATAGTTTACCCCAACCTTCATGATTGGTCATGATCTCAGAAAAGCCCCCGCCCGCTCCGGGTTTTCGCTCGGAGCGGGCGGGGGCAGTGCTTTGCAGAAAAAGCCGCAGGTCGTGACAGGGGAGAGACGATCCGTTTTTTCAAAAGCCTACGATGGCATGGCATCATCGGCCAAAGAAGCAGCGCTGAGCATCGCCATGACAAAAACCCCCACCAGCGCTCCCAGCGGCAGCCCGATCAGCAGTCCAATGGTGATCCCGGACATTTTTTCACCCCCTTTGCAAAAAGGTTCCTGTCAGCAGTATATGCTTTTGCAGGGGTCCGTATGACTCTTTCACCCAAATAGACGAAACATACCATTTTCCCTAAAAATCTCCGAAAATGCGAAAAGGTTTTTTCGGAAAATGACATTGGTAAATGACGATTTTTGTAGTATAATATTAGTGTTTGCGTCATGCTCTGAAAAGGGAGCAGAAAGCAAAAAGGAGAAGAAGGATCGGAGGAAAAGAGCATGAAACTTCATGGCATCAAGGTGCCGCATAAGAAGAATACTGCCGACATGGCCCCCATTCGCATGGCCATTCCCCCCCGGGTGAAAATCCCTATGTCGATGCACATCGGCAAGCCGGCGAAAGTTATTGTGAAAAAAGGGGACAAGGTGCAGGTGGGACAGCTCATCGGAGAAGCGGACGGTTTTGTCTCGTCCAACATCCACGCCAGCGTTTCCGGAACAGTGGAGAAGGTCGAAGACATGACCAGCTCTATGGGCATGAAGATCCCTTGTGTGGTAATTGCTTCCGATGGAGAACAGTCGGTGCATGAAAGCGTTAAGCCCCCGGAGATCACGGATTTTGAATCCTTTGTAAAAGCTGTCAAGCTCAGCGGGGTCGTGGGCCTCGGAGGAGCCGGTTTCCCCAGCTTTGTCAAGCTGAGTGTCAAGGATCTGAGCAAAGTGGAATCGGTGGTCATCAATGCGGCCGAATGTGAACCGTACATTACCTCCGACACCCGCACCATGATGGATAAGACCGATTACATCAAAAAAGGCATCGGTGCTCTTAAACAGTATATGGGCCTGCATCATTTTATCATCGGCATTGAAAACAATAAGCCCGATGCCGTGGTCAAAATGAAGGCGATGGCGGATGAAGACCCGGAGATAGACGTGCGGGTGCTCCCGTCCATTTATCCGCAGGGCGGCGAAAAGGTGCTGGTCTTCAATACCGTCGGCCGCATCATTCCCAAAGGCGGCCTGCCGCTGGACGTGGGCGTTATTGTGATCAACGTCACCACGCTGGCCTTTATCGGGGAGTTTCTGGAAAGCGGAATGCCCCTGATCGAAAAATGCGTGACCGTGGATGGTTCTGCTGTCAAAGAGCCGAAAAACGTGATCGCTCCTATCGGCACGTCGATTGAAGACCTGATCACCGCTGCCGGCGGCTTCAAAAGCGACCCGGTCAAGGTGCTGTACGGCGGTCCCATGATGGGTCTCACCGTTCCCTCCCTGCAGGAGCCGGTGCTGAAAAACACCAATGCCATTATTGCGATGGATGCCAAAGAAGCCAGACCGCTGAAAACGACGGCCTGCATCGGCTGCGGTGCCTGCATGAGCCATTGTCCGTTCCGGCTCGATCCCCGGGAGATCTCCCGGGCCTATCAGCTTGACCGTCCGGAAGAACTGGAAAAGCTGTGTGTAGACCTGTGCATGGAATGCGGCTGCTGCTCGTATGTCTGTCCGGCCAATCGGCCGCTGGTGCAGACGAATAAATTAGCCAAGGGCAAACTGCGGCAATATGTCATGGCTAAAAAGCAGCAAGAAGAAAAGGGGGCTAAATAATGGAACATCAATTGACCCTTTCCGTTTCCCCTCACTTTTCGGGGAAGCGCACCACACAAACTATTATGCTCGATGTGCTCATCGCCCTGCTGCCCGCTGCGGTGGCCTCGGCTTTGATCTTCGGCTTCAGAAGCCTGCTGGTCATCGGGGTTTGTGTGGCCGTCAGTATGCTGTCGGAGTTTTTGTTTGAAAAACTCTGCAAACGGGAAAATACCGTCCTCGACCTGTCCGCCGCCGTCACCGGCGTGCTGCTGGCGTTTAATCTGCCGGTCGGCATTCCGCTGTGGCAGGCAGCGCTCGGCAGCGTGGTAGCCATCGTCGTGGTAAAGCAGCTGTTCGGAGGGATCGGACAAAACTTTGCCAATCCTGCAGTGGTGGCCCGCATTATGATGATGACCGCTTTTGCCGGCACCATGACCAATTGGATGTATGTCGGTGCTTCCAAAGGCCCCGATGCCGTTTCTTCCGCCACGCCGCTAATGGCTGCGGCGCCGGGAAAAACGGCGGTGATGCCCTCTTATCTTGACCTGCTGCTCGGAAATCATGCTGGCTGTCTGGGGGAAACCTGCGCAGCTGCGCTGCTGGCGGGCGGGGTGTATCTGCTGGCCAGGGGGATCATTACCTGGCACACTCCCGTGGCATTTTTAGCAACCGTGGCGCTGATGTCGCTTCTCTGCGGAAAAGACGCCCTCTATCAGCTTCTGTCCGGCGGCCTGCTTCTTGGCGCCATCTTTATGGCAACCGATTATGCCACCACGCCTCCCACCAAATGGGGCAAAGTAATTTTCGGCGTTGGCTGCGGTCTGATCACGGTCCTCATCCGTTTCTGGGGCAATCTTCCGGAAGGCGTGTCCTTCTCCATTTTGCTGATGAATATTCTTACGCCCTACATTACGAAATTGACCCGCAACAGACCTCTGATCGGAGGTGCCAAAAAGAAATGAAAGACATCGTAAAACCTATCGTGGTGCTTACCGTGATTTGTCTGGTCGTGACGGCGCTGCTGGCGTATGTCAATACCGTTACCTCTCCGATCATTGAGGCCGCTGAGCAGAAATCAGCGGAAGAGGCCAGAAGCGAAGTGCTGTCCAAAGCGGATTCCTTTGAAAAGCTCGATCCCAAGGGTCTTCCCGAGAATGTTTCCGAAGTTTACAAGGGAAGCAAAGACAGCGGCTATGTGGTGATCGTCACCGAAAAAGGCTACGGCGGCACCATTAAACTGATCGTCGGCCTCCACGCCGACGGCTCCATAGAAGCCGTGAAAACGCTTCTGCACAGCGAAACGAACGGGATCGGTTCCAAAGTAGTGGACAACGGTTCCGGCTATCGGGAAAACTTCAGCGGCAAAACAAAGGAAACCTACGAATCAGTGGATTCCGTCACCGGCGCCACCATTTCTTCCAAAGCGTATAAAAGAGCGTTGAACACTGTGTTTGAAACCTACGAGATCATCCGGAAGGAGGCGGCCCAAAAATGAAAACCCTGCAGAATTTCACAAAGGGACTCATTAAAGAAAATCCGGTATTGGTCCTTGTTCTGGGAACTTGCCCCACTTTGGCAACTTCAACTGGGGTTCTGAATGCTTTGGGCATGGGCGCAGCCGCCACTATTGTTCTGATTTGCTCCAATATTGTTATTTCCGCCCTGCGGAAAGTGATTCCCGACAAGGTTCGCATTCCCTGCTACATTGTTCTGATCGCCGGTTTTGTCACTATGGTGCAGATGCTGGTCAAAGCGTTTGCGCCGGCGCTGGATCAATCGCTGGGCATTTACCTGCCGCTGATCGTGGTCAACTGTATCATTCTCGGCCGTGCAGAAATGTTTGCCAATAAAAACAAGGTGTTCGATTCCGCCATTGATGCGCTGGGCATGGGGCTTGGCTTTACGCTGGCGCTGTTCTGCATGGCGACTATCCGGGAGACCTTCGGCAACGGAACGTTCTGCGGCATGGCCATTCCGGTCTTAGCGGATAATCGCATCTCTATTCTGACCATGGCTCCCGGCGGCTTCCTGATTTTCGGGCTGCTGATGGCTGCCATGAACAAGTTTGCAAAACATAAGCCCCGGAAAAAGGATTTCGGCTGTGAGGGCTGCCCGCAGGCTGCTTCCTGCGGCAAAACTTCCTGCGGAGAAGAGAAGAGCGAGGAGGCACAGACAAATGACTAAATTGATCATTATCCTGTTGTCGGCAGTTTTCATCAACAACTATGTGCTGTCCCGTTTTTTGGGCATCTGCCCCTTCTTAGGCGTTTCCAAAAAATTAGGCTCTGCCACCGGCATGAGCTTAGCCGTTATTTTTGTTATGCTTATGGCCACAGCGGTGACCTATCCGCTGCAGATCTTTTTGCTTGACCCCAACGGGCTGGGCTATCTGCAAACGATCGTGTTTATATTAGTGATCGCAGCGCTGGTGCAGTTGGTGGAGATCATCCTGAAACGGTATGTTCCTTCGCTCCATAAATCTTTAGGCGTTTATCTTCCGCTGATCACGACCAACTGTGCGGTCCTCGGCGTTACGATCCTGAATATTGACGAAGGCTACACCTTTGCCGAAGCCATGATCAATTCTCTCGGCAGCGGTCTGGGCTTTTTTCTGGCGATGGTCATGTTCTCCGGCGTGCGCTCCACGATGGAAGGAACCAATGTTCCCAAGAGCTTTCAGGGACTGCCCATCACGCTGATCGCCGCAGCCATCACCTCGCTGTCCTTTTTGGGATTCGGCGGCGTCATCGAAAATCTGTTTGCATAAGGGAGGGACCGTAGAATGGAACAAATACTGACAGCGGTCATCCCCGTGGTCATCATCGGCGTGCTGTGCGGTGCGGTGCTGGTGATCGCTTCCAAACTGATGGCAGTGAAAGAAGACGAGCGTTTTCCGAAAGTCCGGGAATGCCTGCCCGGGGCCAACTGCGGTGCCTGCGGTTTTGCCGGCTGTGACGGATACGCCAAAGCGCTTTGCGAGAACCCGGACACACCCACCAATCTGTGCGTACCGGGAGCGGACGGAGTCGCCCGCCAGCTCAGCGATGTGTTAGGGGTCGCTTTTGCCGATGTCGTGGAACAGGTGGCGGTCGTGCATTGTTCGGGCGACTGTTCAAAGACAAAGGAAAAAGCACAGTATGTCGGTTTGGAAAGCTGTGCGGCCGCTAAACTGACCTACGGCGGTGCGGGAAGCTGCACCTACGGCTGCATCGGTCTGGGCGACTGTGCAAAAGCCTGTCCGCAGGAAGCGATTTGCATTGAACAGGGAATAGCTCATGTCGATCCCCGTGCCTGTGTCGGCTGCGGCATCTGTGCAAAAACCTGCCCGAATCACCTGATCTCTCTGGTACCGGATGTTAAAAAGGTCGTTGTGGCCTGCAGCAATCAGGAAAAAGGCGCCGTCACCCGCAAACTCTGCGAGATCGGCTGTATCGGATGCAAAAAGTGTGAGCGTGTCTGCCCGGAAGGCGCCATCCAGGTAGTCAATAACGTGGCGGTGATTGATTACAGCAAGT
>CACYCG010000055.1 GCA_902772855.1 uncultured Ruminococcus sp. | reverse complement strand
TTTTCAGGCGTCCTTCTTCTGACAGCCTTCTGCAAATAATCCCAGAAATATTTTACACCAACGCCTGACTGGACGAAGAAAAGACCTGTAAAAAAACCGGAAGGAGGCTGTGCCATCAAAAAATGTTTTGTAAAGGAACTTGTAAAACCCGGTGAGATAGAGTATAATGGACAAGATGCGTTTTGAGGAGGCATGAAAAGTGGAAGGTATCATACAATCTATGATCTCGGCCCTCGGCGGGATCCCGGCGGAAGCGGTGGTGTTCATCATCTCGATGTGCCCCATCCTGGAACTGAGGGGCGGACTAATTGCCGCCAGTCTTCTGCAGATCAGTTTATGGGAAGCCATTCCGATCTGCATTCTCGGAAATATTCTTCCCATCCCGTTTATACTCCTGTTCATCGAAAAAATCTTTGAATGGCTGAAAAATACCCGCTTTGTCAAAGCGGTGAACAAACTGGAAGCCAAAGCGGAAAAAGGCGCTCAGAAGATCATGAAGCACAAAACCTTCGGGCTGTTCCTCTTTGTGGGCATTCCTCTTCCGGGGACCGGCGCCTGGACGGGAGCGCTCGTGGCGGCACTCTTCCATTTCAAGCTGAAAGACGCCTGCATTTCCATTTTAGCGGGGCTGGTGCTGGCCACGCTGATCATGACCGCTGTTTCCTACGGCATTCCCTATCTTGTCAGCCTCTCGATGGGCGCTGCATAAGCGAACAGACCGAAGAAGCCCCGGGAGGTTCTTCGGTCTGCTTTTACATCTGTTTTCTGACTACGCCGTATTCGTCATCCAGCCGGTAGTAAGGGCAATCCTTTTCTCCGCCGGAAAGAAAGGCGGCTAATTCGTCTTCGTCAAAACGGGCCTGACATTCATAGGTTTCCAGATCTTCCTGATAGACATAAAAGACGCAGGTGTCACAAGGGCTGCTCATGGTCCTCCTCCTTTCCCCAGGTTCTCCTGCCCTATCATACCACACAAGAGGCTTCCCCGCAAGCGGAAAAGCCGGAAACGCCGGCTGCGTCGCACCCCAAGGGCACTTCCGCCAAGCAGCTCGTTGCATAGAGAATAACGAACAGTGAATAAGGATCTGTGTTTTAGGTTCTCCTTCTGTTTTTGGTTTTCGGGAGTTGCCGCATTCATCAGGTACAAGCTTTGAAAAGGGGGTCTGGGGGATTCTCCCCCAGATATGGGTCCAGCGTCACGCTGGCGGGGGATTCTTCCCCGGGTACGGGCTATTTTGTTATTGGAGGAATACGATGGAATCATTTCATTTTTTTGCTATCATGTCCCGGATGAAATATATCAGCCGGTGGTCGCTGATGAATAATACCAGGACGGAAAATATCAGTGAGCATAGCCTGACCGTGGCCATGCTCTCTCACGCACTGTGCATCATACGCAATAAACAATGCGGGGGCCATGCGGACCCCGAACGGGCGGCGGTGCTGGGGCTGTTCCACGACTGCACCGAGATCATTACCGGCGACCTCCCTACCCCTATCAAATACTCCAGCCGCTCCCTGCGGAAAGCCTATGCCGATATTGAAGCCGAAGCCGCCAGACAGCTCCTGTCTACCCTCCCCGATTATATGCGGGAAGAATATGCACCGCTGTTAGAAGGAACAGAGGACCCGGAACTGCTGCCGCTGGTCAAAGCCGCCGATAAACTCTCCGCTCTGATCAAATGCATCGAGGAAGAACAGATGGGCAACGTGGAGTTCCGCAAGGCAAAGGAGGAGATTACGAAATATCTCTCCGACATGGACCTGCCGGAGGTGAAGATCTTCCTGCGGGATTTTCTGCCCTCCTATTCGCTTTCTTTGGATGAACAGCACGTTGCTCTGTAAGAAAAATGTTGAAAAAATATACCAATTCCGGTACCGTTGTTTTTGAAAAGTTGGGTATCCCGCCGTTTTTTCAAGAATTGTTTGAATATTTCCGGAAAGTATTCTATAATAGACAGGATGGACCACCATCCGGTCTGATAAGCTCCGGCGTCTGAAGGCGCCTGGAGAGAATTGTTTCGTAAAGGAGACTTTGTATGTCCGTGTCTGACAGTCATTCCGATGTTCCCGCCACCTCCGGGAACGATGATGTCATTTTTTACGATGCACCCAAAAAATACAGCCCGTCCCGCCCGGCTTATTCTCCCGGTCTTTCCGGGAACGGCCGAAAAGCCCGCCCTTCCGCTGGAAGGCTCGTTCTGAGGATCTTAGCGTTTGTGCTCGGCGGGCTCCTGATCGTATCCGGCGTGACCAGCATCGTCATCTTCAGCTTTTTCAACCGCATCAACTACGAAGCCGGGCCGGATAAAACCCAGCCGGGGGCCGGGGCGATAGTGGACCCGGGGAAAAGTCTGTATCAGGGCAATCTGCTGAATGATAAGCAGATTCTGAACATCCTGCTCATCGGAGCCGATACCCGGAAAAATCAGGTGCGGGGCAATTCCGACACCATGATGCTCATGTCCATCGACAACCGGCATAAAAAACTGAAGCTCCTCTCTTTTATGCGGGACACCTACTGCACCATCCCCGGATATGACAGCAATAAGCTCAATGCGTCCTTTACCATCGGCGGAGCAGACTTGACCATCCGCACCATCCAGACCAATTACGGTATCGAGATCGACCGCTATGCCGTGGTGGATTTTGAGAGCTTCAGCAGTATTATTGACGTGCTCGGCGGACTGGATATCGAACTGTCGGAAGAAGAAGTGGATTATATCGACTGGCAGTGCTGGAAAAACCATCAGGTGAATACCCGCCACGAACTGGATGCCGAAAACCGCATTTACCACCCGAACACAAAGGGCGATTATATCACCCTCGTGCATCTCAACGGTCGTCAGGCTCTGTGGCACGCCCGCAACCGGGGGGAAGAGGGCATTTGCAGCGGAGATGACTATGTCCGCACGCAGCGCCAAAGGGCGGTCATCGGAAATATTGTTGACCGTTTGAAAGCCTCTGATTTTTCCACCGTTGTTTCCATTCTCTACGAGATCGGGCCTCTGATCACCACGAACCTGAAAACCACGGAAATTACGTCGCTGGCCTCCAACGTCACCAAATATCTGAAATATGACCTTGTTTCCCAATCGGCCCCCGACCGGGCTTCTATGGGAGTGGATTATTTCTTCTCTGACAATGTCTACCCCATCTATATCGACGGCTACCAGCAAAGCTGCATCATCATCACCGACTGGTTTGACTTCCGGAAAAAAGTCGCCAATTTTGTCTTCGGCGATGAAAACCCGCTGAAAGTGTCGTAGGACCTGTTCCCCCCACATAAAACGCCTTCCTCCGGGAGGCGTTTTTCTGAATCTTTTCTGAGTAAATGAGGTGATCCCATGCCGTCCCCCTCCGCCAACGAATACGGAGATGATTTCCACTCCGACCGCCCTCGCCGGAAGCTGACTTCCCCTCCCCCTTCCCGGCGCCCGAAAAAGCACCTGCTGCTGAAGATCCTGCTGTGCCTGCTTGCCCTGGTGCTGATCGCCGCAGGGAGCTTTACCGTGCTCATCCTGTCCCGGGTGCGGTATGACCATAGCGTCATCGAGCACCATCCCCCGGAAGGCGTGACTCTGAAAACCGGGAAAAACCAGACGAACATCCTCCTCTTCGGAGTGGACAACCACCGGGAAGGCGAAAACGGACGGGCCGATACCATGATCCTGCTGACCATCGACCACAACGCCGGAAAGCTCAAGCAAACCTCTTTTTTGCGGGATATCTATGTGGAGATCCCCGGGCACGGAGAGAATAAACTCAACGCCGCCTTTGCCTTCGGAGGCCCCACGCTGGCCGCCGAAACGATCGAAAACGCCTTTCATATCCGCATCGACCGGTATGTTATCGTGGATTTCAACAGCTTTACCGGCGTGATCGACGCCCTCGGCGGCATCAGCATCCCGCTGACGCAGGAAGAAGTTGACTACATCAATTGGCAAAGCTACCGCAATCACCAAACGGACGATGAGCACGAACTGAAGGCGGCAGAAGAAGCCTTCGCCATAGATGAAGAAGGAAGAAACACCGCCGCCGTCCGGCTGAGCGGACGGCAGGCACTGTGGTATGCCCGGGACCGGGACAGCGCCGGGTCGGATTTTGACCGGACACAGCGGCAGCGCCGGGTGATCAATATCGTTCTCTCCGAACTGAAAGCAGCCCCTCCCTGGCAGAAAGCCGCCGCCGTGCACGCTGCTGCGCCCTACCTGACCACCAATATGGACGCCTTCTCCCTGACCGGCAGCGGCATGGAACTGATGACGGCGCTGCGCTATCCACGGGAGGAACACCGGGTGCCTACCACGAACAATTACTACGACGATTGGACCGACGCCGGCATGGCATTGGGCATTTCCGATTGGGACAAGGAGCGAAAACGGCTTTTCTCCTTCCTCGAAATCGAATAAAAAAACGCAGGAACCTGCGCCAACCGGCGGGGCTCCTGCGTTTTTCTGTCTGTCAATAAAAAGTAACGGTTTCTTCCTGCGGCTTTTTGGCGGAGGCCACTTCTTTGACCAGAAGGATGGGCCCTTCCCCGCTGTTGAACATATCGCCCTTTTCCACTTTTACTTCGGCTGTCACGGTATACCAGCCTTTGTTTTTCACGGTGTCGGCATGGGGCCAGCGGCACAGAAAACCAACGTATTGTATATCCTCCGCACAGCAGGTCATCGCAAAGCGGCCCCCGACAAAGGTGCCTTTGGGCAGGCGGGGACCACGGGCGGTCAGCGCCTTGAAGCGAAGGGTCTTGCCCGCATAATTCTGCGGCTTGTCCATCGCATCCAAATACAAAAGACCGAAATCCTCATCGGCGATCTCCACAACCGGTGCCGACAGATCATAGGGCAGCGGATCCTCGATGGTATCGTTTTCGTAGCTGCCGTCTTCGTATTCATACACGATCCCCGTCCGGCGGCCGACAGCCCGCACAATGGAATGCAGGGGCATGGGGTCAAACCCTTTTTTGCAGCGGTTGAAAAAAACCACCTCCGTCGCATTCAGTTTATCATAAACGAGCTGGCGCATATTGTTATTGTAGCTTTCAAAGCTGTTGGCATCAGCAAACATCATGATCTGATAAATCTGCCAGCCCCGGGGAAGCACCTTTCCCAGTTCAGCCAGGGTCCACATCCCGTTATATTCCAGCATGACCCGCTCGGCTTTGGCTTTTTTCAGGCTGTCCTCCAAAAAGCGGGTGGTCAGCTTTTCTTTGCCTGACGCCACCACCACCGTGCAGCCCTCGCCGCCCTGATAGGCCGATGGGTCCAGTTCTTCGTCTCCGTCTTCAAAGAGAAGACAAAGCGTTCTTTCCCCGTCCTGAAACTTGCGGTCGCACATGGTATCCTGAATAAACTTCGTTTTCCCGCTGTCTAAAAAGCCCAGAAACAGGTACACCGGTATTTCTTTCATCTTGTTTCACCCCGTTCAGACCCCAAAGAGGTTTTTCAGTTCTTCTTCCTTCAGTTTTGACCCGATGACGCAGATCCGGCCGGTGTAATCCGCCGGTCCACGGCGCACGTCGATCTCTTCCGGCACAAAATCAAAATGAATCCAGCCGTCCTCGGCTGCCACAATGCCTTTGGCACGAAGAACCAGACCCACCTTTTCGCTGTCGGCAAAGGAAGACAGGATGGAGCGGATCTGCTCTTCGGTGAACTTTTTGGCTGTCTCCGTGCCCCAGCTCGTAAACACTTCGTCGGCATGGTGGTGATGATGGTGGTGGTCATGGTCATGGCAGTGGCATTCTTCTCCATCCTCGTGGTGATGATGCTCATGCTCATGGCACTCTTCGCCGTCCTCGTGGTGATGGTGGTCATGATCATGGTCCTCTTCGTCATGGTCGTGGTGATGGTGGTCGTGGCCGTGGCACTCTTCCCCGTCCTCGTGGTGATGATGATGTTCCGCCTCCACTTCCTCCACGGTCAGAAGCGCCTTGCCTTCGGTGGCGGAGAGGATCTGCGCTCCGGTCAGGTCGTCCCACGGGGTGGTCACGATGGCGGCTTTCGCATTATGCTCCCGGATCATTTCCAGGGCCTTAGCCAGTTTCTCCTCGGAGACGAACTGTGTCCGGCTGAGGATAATGGTGCTGGCATACTCAATCTGGTTATTATAGAACTCGCCGAAGTTTTTCATATAGCTTTTGACTTTAGACGCATCGGCTACGGTGATGAAGCTGTTGAGCGTAACCCCTTCCCCGGAAACGCTTTTTACGGCGTTGATGACATCAGAGAGCTTCCCCACACCGGAAGGCTCGATGAGGATCCGGTCGGGGTGGTACTGTTCCAGCACTTTCAGAAGGGCTTCCCGGAAATCGCCCACTAAGGAACAGCAGATACAGCCGGAGTTCATTTCGTTGATTTGGATCCCCGCTTCTTTGAGGAACCCGCCGTCAATGCCGATCTCGCCAAACTCGTTTTCGATCAGCACCAGTTGTTCGTTCTGGTAGCCTTCCCGGATGAGCTTTTTAATCAGGGTGGTTTTCCCGGCCCCTAAAAAGCCGGAAAAAATATCAATTTTCGTCATAGTTTCTTTCTCCTTTCCAGACGGACCCCATCGGCCCGTTTTCCTTATACAGTATACCACTATCCCCCCAAAAAATCAAGGCAGCGTGACAGCGGCAGCGGCGGCGCTGCACCCCGTATCTGGGGGATTCTCCCCCAGACCCCCTTTTCAAAAACTTGTACCTGATGAAGAGAAAGCG
>CACYCG010000054.1 GCA_902772855.1 uncultured Ruminococcus sp. | reverse complement strand
GGGGTGCTGGACCCGGGTTTTTCAGGCGTCCTTCTTCTGACAGCCTTCTGCAAATAATCCCAGACCAGCGTGACGCTGGACCCGGGTTTTTCAGGCGCCCTTCTTCTGACAGCCTTCTGCAAATAATCCCAGAATTATTTTACACCAACCCGGGAGAAACCTTTGTTAGCGCCCACGCTGGTTTTTGCTCTGCTCTTGACTTTTTATCACATTCAGTGTATATTCTAAAGAGATCCATTTATGTGATGATGTGGAGATCTTAAGACTGCATATGCTGAAAAGAGTGATTCTATGAAGAAAAAGCCTTTGTTCCTGCGCCGTCTGTGCGCTCTGATCGGAGCGGCTGCGGTAGCTGCGGGAGCAGGTTTCAGTCTATCCTTTTGCGATCCCGATGGTTCTTTTTCTGTGGCCGCTGCGGATCTTGAAGTGACTTCGGATTATCTGTTCATTTATAAAAAAACCGATGGCGCCGTCACGATCGTCCGGTACAACAAAACCTTTCCCGAAATCACCATACCTTCGGAAATTGACGGCTGTCCGGTGGAACAAATCGGGGAGCGGGCGTTTTATTCCCGTTCCGATATCACCTCGGTCACTCTTCCGGACAGTCTCCGGACCATCGGACAGGAGGCCTTTTCCCACTGTACTTCTCTGACGACCCTCACACTTCCCGGCAGTGTGCAGACCATCGGACAGGAGGCCTTTTCCGGCTGTACCTCTCTGACGACCCTCACGCTTCCGGAATCAGTGAACACAATGGAGGATGGCGCCTTTTCCGAATGCACGGCTCTGACCTCAGTTACCATTCCGGAGGGTGTGACCGGCATAGGAAATTCTGCCTTTTCCTCCTGCGGCAGGCTCACCTCTGTCACGTTTCCGGAAACCCTGACCACGATCGGCTATTTATCTTTTTCCGATTGTACTTCTCTGACCTCTCTTGTTCTTCCGGAAAACGTCACTTTCGTAGGAGATTTTGCTTTTTCCGGCTGTTCCGGTCTGACCTCGATCACGTTCCCGGGACACCTGAAAAGCATCGGGACCTATACGTTTAACGCCTGTACATCTCTGACTTCCCTTTCTCTTCCGGACAATTTAGAGACCGTGGGAACTCATGCCTTTGAAAAGTGCACGGAATTGCGGGATGTTTCCGTTTCTTCCCAAACTCATCTGGACGCCACCTCCTTTTCTCAATGTCCTCTGGTTAGGATCACTGCAAGAGGCGCCGCTCTCCCGGCAGAAAGCTCCGCCCCTGCCGCCGTTTCCGCCCCCTCCCGTCCGGCTCCTGCACAGGAGGAAACGGACAATGCTTCTTCGCTTCAGCCCTTCCTGCTTCCCCTGCTCATCGCCGTGCTGCTGGCGGGTGCTGCGGCCGTGGCCGTTCTCATCCGGAAACAGAAGAAACCCGATGTATAAATAAAACGACAGTCAAATAAACCGGGCTTTCCGCTCATTCGTTTTTCCGTCCCTTCCGGGTCACGCCGGAGGGGGCGGGATTTTTTTGCATCAGGTCTTTTTCCGGCAGGATCTGCAGGGCAGAGGTGATACCATAAACGCAAAGGAGGGAACGACAGCATGACCATACGATCATCTTCTCAGGATGGAGAATTAACTGTCTATCTATCGGGCGAGATCGACCATCATGCAGCCCGGAAAATTCGGGAAATGACCGATGCGCTCATTCAGCAGCAGCAGCCCCGGCTTCTGAAGCTCAATTTCGGGGGAGTTACCTTTATGGACAGTTCCGGGATCGGGCTGATCATGGGGCGCTGCCGCATGATGCAATTGTACGGAGGGGATGTCCGGGTGGTGAACGTGCCCGGCGAACTGAAAAAAATGATGCACCTGTCAGGCCTTTCGGGTCTGAAGGTGCTGGGCATCTGACAAAAAAGGAGTGGAGCAGATGGAAAAAACCGTTCAGGAAGTTCGGCTTCAGTTTGACAGCTTTTCCGCCAACGAAGGCTTTGCAAGGGCGGCGGTGGCGGCTTTTGCTGCACAGCTTGACCCGACCGTAGCGGAACTGAGCGAACTTAAAACCGCTGTTTCCGAAGCGGTGACAAACTGTGTGGTGCACGCCTACCGGGATACCATCGGGCCGGTCACGGTAACGGTGCAGCTTCTGGATGATCGGCGGGTCGTGGTGAAGGTGCGGGACAAGGGCTGCGGGATCGAAAACGTTTCCCGGGCGATGGAGCCGCTGTTTACCACAGCGCCCGGAGAAGATCGGGCAGGGCTGGGTTTTGCGGTCATGCAGAGTTTCAGTGATCTGGTGAAGGTGCGTTCCTCTCCCGGGCGGGGGACGGTGGTAACGCTGCAAAAAACCTTCAGTCCCCGCCGCCGGGATGTGTGACAAAGAGCGGATGGTGCAGGAAAACATGGGGCTGGCCGCCGCCTGCGCCGGACGCTTCCGGGGGCGTGGAATAGAGTATGACGATTTGTTTCAAGCGGGATGCATGGGGCTTGTCAAGGCGGTGGAAGGGTTTGACCCCGACCGTGGCTTCCGGTTTTCCACCTATGCCGTGCCGTATATTTTAGGGGAGATCCGTCGTCTTTTTCGGGAAGGGGGCAGTGTCAAAGTATCCCGCAGCCTGCGGCAGCTTTCCGGAAAGGTGGCCGCCGAGCGGGAGAGGCTGACTTCGGAAAACGGGCGGGAACCGTCCATTCAGGAATTAGCGGATTCCCTGGGGCTGTCTATCCTGCAGGTGTCGGAAGCGGTTTCGGCGGCGTTTGCGCCGGTTTCTCTCAGCGCCGGCAGCGAGGAAGGGGAGCAGGGGCCGGAAATCCCGGTGGAACCTCCGCAGCAAAAACTGACGGAATTATTATCGCTTCGCTCGGAACTGCAGGCTCTTCCGTCGGCCGATCGAAAACTCCTGCAGCTTCGTTTTTTTGACCGGAAAAGCCAGACCGAAACCGCCGGTCTCCTCGGCATGACCCAGGTGCAGGTGTCCCGCCGGGAACGAAAACTCCTGCAGTATCTGCGGGAGCGTTTAGCAGGGTAGCAGCAAAGCGCTGCTGCCCTGCTTTGCTGCTTTCGGTCAGCATATTCTCCCGGCTGTTTTCCTGACAAAACGCTGTGGATGGTTATGGTTCTACCGATGGGCACAGATCTCCGTACCCGACGATCTCATTCGGATAGGAAAAGCCGTTTCTTCGCGCAGCGCTGCGCTGCAGAAAGGCTTTCAGTCGTTCTCCATATAAAAACGGGTCATTCCCCCTGACGATTCCCCATTCCATCAGCAGGGAGGCTGCTCCGGCTGTGTAGGGAGAGGCAAAACTGGTGCCGGTGAAAGCATCGTACCCGCCCCGGAGAGAGGGAGCTTCCACCGATACGCCCGGAGCAGCCACATCCGGGAGTAACACACCATCGGTGGATCCTGTCCCGGTAAAATCCGCTGCCGCAAACAGCCGGCTGTTCAAGGCGCCGGTTTTGATCACCCTCCGGGCGGTAGAGGGGATAGTCATCGTGTCATAGGGGTCCGGCTCGGTAAAGAACGTACCGGTGGTCACCTGCTCCACGGTCGGAAGGTAAATGTGGAAGGTGCCGTCTACAATGTCGCCGGCGCGCAGGCGAAGGGTCCACAGCCCGGGCGGGATCAGTCTGCTTTCGCCGATTCCTTCCCATCCGTAAAACACTTCCTGCGAAACCCGGTATCGTGTCGGTCCGGAAAACGTTCCGGTCAGGCGGACCCCGCCAAAAGTCCCCTGTATCGGCGGAAGATCTTCCCGCAAGGTCCCTGTGTCCTGTCCGCCGGGCAGCAGAAGGGAGCAGGAAAAACGGTCGGAAAAGTTTTTCCACAGGGAAAGATAGCATCGGCTGATGCCCTCAGCGGTGAAAAAGGAAACGTCCATGGTTTCTCCCGTCCGGATGGTTCCTTTGAAATGATGCCCGGCCCCGCCTTCGTTTCCGGTGGGCACACAAAAAACCGTTTTCCAGACAGAGGACAGCGCATTGATATATTCTTCAAACAGCGAGTCCCCCTGATGAGACCCTTCGTTCATGCCGTAGCTGAGGTTGAGGGAAAGCGGCAGTCCGAAAGACCGGGCTTTTTCCACGGCGAACTTCATTCCCCGCATCAGTTCGGTCGAAAGTGCATATTCTCCCGAAGCATTCCCCACCCGCACCACGATCAGCGAAGCCTCCGGTGCCACACCGAAATGCCCTTCTTCTCCTCCTGCGGCAATCCCGGCCACAGCCGTGCCATGGCCGCTGCGGTCGGTGGGAGGCAAAACAGCAAAGGGGTCTTCCGAGAAAAGGGCCCGGTTGATCTCCTCTGCGCTGTATTCCCTTCCACCCGGAGAAACGGTTCGATCCCAGAAGGAAAGGATCCGGGTGGAGCCGTCCGCATGGCGAAAAGCCGGGTGTGTGTACTGAACGCCGGTGTCAACGATCCCCACAGCGGTGCCTTTTCCGAAAAGGCCGGGTCCGAGCGGGGAGCGAAGCGCCCGCAGGCATAAAGAGCTTTCTCCAGTCAGAACGGTAGGGGATAGCTCTCTTGGCAGTTCCACATCTTCCACCTGCGGAAGAGCGGCCAGAGCCGCCGCCGTTTCCAGATCCGTCTGCACGATCCCGAATCCAAACCCCAGATCCTCCACCTCCCAGCCGGGAAGATCTCCGTGATATTTGATGATAATATCCATATGCCCTCCGGAAAAAAGATTTGAAACAGTATATGCGCTCTCCAAAGAAAAAAATCCCTCCGGCAGCGAATGGGCCGGAGGGAAGGGATCAGAGGACGTATTTCAGCAGGGAATTGTCAAAGGCGGGGGAGTATTCGTAGACATACAGTGTGTGCTTGGAGGGAAGATAAAAGGCGCAGGAAAAGCCTACGGCATAATCCGGCGTACGGGGGTCAATGCCGGAGGGGTCCAGCTTCATGCTGCCGGAAGAACCCGGGGATGTACCTTCCGCACCGGCGCTGTCTGAGCCGGCGCTTTGACCGGCTGCCTCCTTGATCTGCTGCTTATATTTCTTTTTGAATTCGGAGGTCCTGTCGGCAAACATCCATCGGGCTTCTTCTCCGTTGACTTCGGTCAGTGCTTCTCTGGCCCGCTTGATGGCAGCCTCCGGCAGGATGTACAGGTAATCGGTTAGATTGCGGTAGGTGGTGTTCACAGGGGTTTTCTGCCAGTTCAGCGTTTGGTTTTCCAATTCATAGGCGTGTTTTTCATCCAGCACGATCACCGCATAAAACTCCAGGGAGCCGTTTTCGGAAGTTTTGGTTTCGTGATCCTGAAGCGTGTAAGCGGGCAGATCATCCATCATCAGCGCCCCTATGATTTGTTCCCTCAGCGCACCATCTTCTTCCTGCGCGCAGCCGGAAAACAAAGCCATCCCTGAAAGCACCAGACAAAGCAAGCTGCACACGATCTTTTTTGTCATGTCCATCCCTTCTTTCTGCAGGAACATCACTTTTGTTTTATTATAGCACCTCATTGTCTGTTTCGGAAGGGAAAACCGGTTTTTATCTATTTTTTTACAATTTGTCCATAAATCCCCTTTTTGAAAAGGGCGGATGGCTTGTCCGGGCAGATGATGGCGGGGAGAGGATAGGCCCCCAAAAAGAAAAACAGCCGATCGAGCCAACGCTCACCGGCTGTTTTTGTTTGTGCTTCAAACTCAGAAGTTAATGCATTTTCCTTCGCTGACACCGTTGATGACATAGTAAGCAACGCCGTTTTCGGGCTGAACATACAGCTCGATGGTTTTGATAGCAGCCTTGTTGCCTTCAGCAGCATAAGCTTCTTTTACAGCTTCTACAATAGCTTCCACGGAGGTGTTCTTGCCACCGAATTCGATCGTGCATTTCACGGTCTCTTTGCAAGCTTTTGCAGCCTTGGGAGCAGCAGGAGCCTTAGCCGGCTTGGTTTCCTCAGCGGGAGCAGCGGCAACGGTCTTTTCGACCTTTTCGGTAGTCTCAGCGGGTTTTTTAGCGGTAGTCTTCTTGGGCATGATAATTCCTTCTTTCAAATAGAATAATTGTTTCTAACTTCCATGTGGACATCAGGCATACTCTGCCCGAGGTACAACCAAATTATAACAATTGCAGGGGCATTTGTCAAACAAAAATGCCATTATTTTGAACAAAAACTAAAAAAATAGTGACTTGACCAAAAGCTGATGTTTTTGAACAAAATAATTAGTAACTCTCACAAGAAGAAATCTGAATAATCATCGGAAAAACCGGAAAAAATGAGAAAGACACGGAAAAGAGAAAAACGCCGTGCCGGGAAGGGAGGAGAAAAAATGACAAAAAGCACCACATCATTATTCAAAGGAGTAGGATTGGGCATGGCGGCTGGTCTGGTGGCCGGCGCTGCCGGCACGCTGATGCTCAGCGACAGCCGCCGCAGCAAAAACCGCCTGTCCGGTGCGCTGCGCTCCATGGAAAACGTGCTGGAGAATATGCAGGACCTGTTCCGCTCCTGAGTGCCCCGCCCTTTCAACGATTCCGGCAGCTCCCTCCCGTTTTGGAAGGGAGCTGTTTGCCTGGTTTTCCGGGGCCATACATTCTTCATTTCATCTCTTTGAGAAAACCCGATGGCAGTCTTTTCAAAGCGGAGGTTTGTACAAGGACCGGGTTTTAAGCGGACAAGGGACCCTGTTTCTCATTTTCGTAATGGGATACTTGTCTTTTTCGTATAAAAAAACCCATGTTTTTTTGAAAATATTATTGAATAATACCCGATTCTGTGTTAAAATCAGTATAAGTGGATTTTTGTGCGTTCCTGCCGGATCCGATTTTACACAGGAGGTATCAACTAATGGTTAAGCATATCGTCCTTTGGAAACTCCTTGACGAAAACAAACAGGCGAATACAGACCGTATGGCCAGCGAGCTGACAGCGTTGGTCGGAAAAATAGAAGGTCTCATCAGCATGGAAGTCGGCCCGATTTTTCCGGAAGGCTCCGAATTTGATGTTGTGCTGTGTGCGTCTTTCAAAAACACCGCTGCGCTGCAGTATTATCAGAATCATCCTCTTCACCTTGCGTGCGTGGATTTCATCCGGTCCGTCACTGTAAAACGGACTTCTGCCGATTATGACACCGAAAAAGCCGGTTCAGCGGCCCGTCCTGCCGATCAGGTCCCGGATGTGCCGGTGTTTGCGGCAGCGCCTCCCTTTGACCCCGCAGCAAATTCTTCGGCTGTTTTCCGGGATCCGCCTTCCTTTGTTCCGGGATCTCCGTTTGTCCCCCCGCCGTTTGCGCCGCCTCCTTTTGCTCCTCCGGCAGCGAATGTTTCCCGTCCCGAACCTCCGGTGGTAGAAGTAACGAGGCCCCAGCCTCCGGTGGCAGAAGTAACGAGACCTCAGCCGGAAACGGTTCCTTTTGCCCCTGCTTCCACGGCTCCTGTGCCGCCTCCGTTTTTCAATCCTGCTTTTTCGCCGGCTCCTCTGGCTTTTGTGCCCCCGTTTGCGCCTCCTCCGTTTGTCCCTGAACAGTCCGGCTTCTCTCCGGCTCCCTTTACGACCGAGCCTCCGGCTGCTCCGTCACCGGTTTTGGATGCTCAGCCCGCCGCTGCTCCGGCTCCCTTTACGCCCGAGCCTCCGGCCGCTCCGTCACCGGTTTTG
>CACYCG010000053.1 GCA_902772855.1 uncultured Ruminococcus sp. | reverse complement strand
TCTCTCAGTTCCCTTCAGCAAATGGTCTACCTTGAGCAAGGCAAAGCCTTTTCCCTGATGGACTGCCAAAGATAAAACCGTTCGCTTCCCGCATGGGTCACGAACGGTTGATTTTTTTTGCTTTTTGAGACAGCTCAGGCGCTTTTCGGCAGCATCACTTCGGCGCTGAACAGGAAGGCGGGGTGCTCATCTTCTTCGGCGGGACGGCTGGAAAACTCCACTGCTCCGCCGTATTTTTTCGCCGCCTGCCGCACGTTGTAAATGCCGAAGCCGTGGCGGAGTTTGTCTTCCTTTTCGGTGGTCTCGGTGTCCACGGCGTGGTCGGTGTAATTGGAAACGGTGATCAGCCAGAAATGCGGGCTGCTGCGAAACTCCGCTTTGATGTGCCGCTGCTCTTCGGGCAGAGCCACCGCCGCTTCGAGGGCATTATCCAGCAGATTGGCTAAAATAGCGCACAGGTCCACCGGGGCGATCTGCGCCCCCTCGAAACTTCCGCTCACCTCCAGCACCGCTTTTTCCTCTTTCGCACGGCTGCGCTTGTCGCTGATGATGGCGTCGGCGATGGCGTTGCCGGTTTCCGGTGCCAGAGAAGCGCTCGACAGCGTTTCCCGCAAAGAAGTCAGATATTCCGACAATTCCTCGTACCGCCCCCCGCTGCACAATTCGCTCATGCACATCAGGTGGTTTTTCATGTCGTGCTGCATCCGCCGGATCTCAAAATTGGATTTCCGCACGCTTTCGTAGTAGCTTTCATTGGCGCTCAGGCAGGCTTCGTTCATCTTCAGCAGCCGGGTGTAATGCCGGTTTTCCGACACCCGCACCGATACGATCACCGCTGTCAGCACCCCCGCAAACGTGAGGAACATACTCAGGTCTACCCCTTCGTAATTCATCACCAGCCCGCCATCCTCAAAGCGCATCCCGAATATCAGGGCGATCCCGTCCAGCAGAAGGATATTCACCCACGAGAGCTTTTCCTCCGTTCGCTTCCGCCCGGCCACGGCGATCAGAATGATGCAGCCCATGGAGATCAGATTGGCCAGAAAAAGTACCGGCAGGACCCACAGCGAATGGGGTGAGATCCCGGACAGATCTAAAATCAGCGTCTGAAAGGCCGTGGAAATCCCAAAACAGGTGTTGGCGCTGAAAACGACCGCTCCCAGCACCACCGGGATCTCTTTCCACCGGTGATGAGAAGCAAACACCCAGATCAGCACCGTAAAAAGGGTGACGTACATATAATAATTCAGCTCAAACATCGTCACGCCCATACCGAGCGCCTCAAACGCCAGCCAGGCAGGTTCCGCCAGCGATGCCGGCAGCAAAAACAAGGGGCCGCAGTAACGCAGAGAGTAGCCGAACACCTTTTCCATCATCAGGCAGGAACCAAGCATGACCCCAAAGCTGATGACCATTTCGATCAGAAGCACCAGTATGAGCAGCGACAAATTCTCGTCCATTCCTTTTTCCCCTTTCGTTCAGCGGGCGCTGCTGCGGATATAGTCAAACATCCGGTGTCGGAACTCCTCCGAAAAGCTGCGGCTGATCGTCAGGCAGCAGCCGTTATCACACAAAAGCTCCCGCTCGTTATAGCGCACAATATGCCCTAAATTAACGACCGTGCACCGGTGCACCCGCACAAAAACAGGCAGAGCGCCGCTGAGCAGGTCCATCGCCGCCGTGATCTTCATTCGAGCGGAGTATTCCTCTTTGGCGGTGACAAACCGCACCATATTATTATCCGATGCCGCATAGATCACCGATTCCGGCCGGAGAACGACCTCCTGCCCCCCGCACCGCAGCAGGAGTTTCCTGCGCCGGGCCATTCGGCGGGTCAGGTCGGACAGCAGCTTTTCAAACTCCGGCTCCGAAAGGCTTTTGTCGATATACCGAAAGGCGTCCACCTCATACCCCTTCGGCGCATACTGCTGATGCGAGGTGACAAACACCAACACCGTTTCTTCGGAATATTCCCGCAGCCGGGCGGCACTGTCCAGCCCGTTCATCCCGGGCATTTCAATATCCAAAAACACCGCATCAAAGCATTTGCCCTCTTCCAGCGCTGCCACAAATTCCATTCCATCCGAAAAAACCTCCACCTTCACCCCGGAGGAACAGTAATACCGTTTCATGCGCTCTTCCAGACGCTTTCTGAAAAGCGCTTCATCATCCACAATGGCTATATTCATAAAAATATCCTCTGTTATTTCATCATCTTTATTCAGGCGGGATCCGGCAGCTGTTTGGGAGAGTACCAATATACAGCCGGACGCAGGGAGATGCCTTTATAAACATAACATAAACAGAGGATATTTTCAAGCAACACATACCGGCCAGCGGCAGCGGCGGCGCTGCACCCCGCAGCCGGGGGAGTGCCCTGTGGGGGAAGTGCCCTTGTGGTGCGGCGCTCCCATTTTGGCAGAATGCTCCCGGCAAGCAGGGGAGCATTCTGCTGTATGAAAAGGAGAAATACGCAAAGGCTCAGCCGACGATCTGCCGATTCTTCAGAAGGACGGTGCGGGTGCCGTAGGAAGCGCATTCGGAGGAATGCGTCACCTGCAGGATGGTCACGCCCTTTTCGGTATTCAGCCGCTTGAACAGCTGCATGATCTCGGAACCGGAGGAAGCGTCCAGATTACCGGTGGCTTCGTCCGCCAACAGAATATCCGGTTCGCCGAGCACCGCCCGGGCCACGGCTGTGCGCTGCTGCTGACCGCCGGAAAGCTGGGAGGGGTAGGACTTCCGCTTTTGCGTCAGGCCGGTGATCTCAAGGATCTCTTCCAATTTGCCGGCATAATCCTTCACCCGGCGCCCGCTCATTTCGATCGGCAGCAGGATATTTTCCTCCACCGTCAGATTAGCCGCCAAATTGTAGAACTGGAAGACAAACCCCATCTTCTGAGAGCGAAGCTGAGAAAGTTTTTTATCCGTCATTTGCCCGATGTTTTCACCGGCGACCGTAATATTCCCCTCAAAATCCCGGTCGAGTCCGCCGATTAGATACAGCAGGGTGGATTTTCCGCTGCCGGAAGGCCCCATCAGGGAAACGAAGCTGCCTTTTTCGATTTGAAGATTGGCGCCTTGGAGCACCTGTGCCGCTGTTTCCCCTTTTCCGAAGGTTTTGCTGACGTTTTCCGCAGTGATCACATAGTCCATATCATTCAACCTCTTTCTTGATAAGATCCGGCCGGCATCAATCAGCCGAAGTTTTGATTTCCTGCGCCATATCCATTTTAGAAAGCTCCCGGATCGGCCGCAGGCACGTTACCATCAGCAGCAGCGCCGAGGCCAGTCCAAACAGCACCGCATACAAGCCGCCATTCACCACCGGGACCGTAAACTCCATCAGCGTCAGGGCTTTTTCTATGATCTGAAGGAAATACAAGCCGAACACGACCGCTGCCGCCGCCGAAAAACCGGCGGTGAACAGGGTTTCCAGAAGGATCAGCTTTTTCAGTTTCGCCCGGCTCATCGCTGTGGAATAATACACCGCATATTTTCTCCGGGACTGCTCAAAGGAGATCAGCAGGTTGCTGGCGGTTCCCAGCAGGGACAGCAGCAGTCCGATCACCGCCACCGCATACAGGATCGACAGAATGCTCGAAACATTCGCCATGAATTCGGCCCTATACTCTTCGATCGTCTGCACGGTCATCGACCCGTCGAACTTGGTGCGTAGGACCAAATCATAGACCTGCTCCTTCTTTTCGGGGGCCGTGCGAATGAGAAGATCCTTCGGCGTGCTGCCGTAGACATAATGATAATCCTCTTCACTGAGCACCAGCGTCGTGCCCAAATTGTTGAAATACCGGCTGTCGCAGTAGGACACCAGCTTCAGATCCAATTCTCTGGGAATGATCAGGTCTTTTTTCAGGACGATATGGAACTCATCGCCAATGGATAGTCCGATGCGCCGGGCCAGTTCTTCATCCATCACTGCCTCATGGGAACCGATGGAAACCGGCAGCCCGCTCACGCCCTTGAACTGACGGAACCCGCCGTCATTCTGCGCCATGACATACATGGACTGCGGATTTCCGTTGATAATGGCGTAATCGCCGTACATCAGGACCTCATAATACAATGGTTCCATTTCCTGCACCCCGTCCACGGAGCGGAGGTAGGAATAGTTTTCGATGGAATCGGACATACCGATCAGGATCAGGTCGGAATCATAGGTATCCCCGGAATAAAACTGAATGACCGACACCGTCAGCACCAGCACGGCGATTGTCAGCGACAGCGCCGACACGATGAGTTGAGCCGTAGACACACTGCTCTTTTTGGTGGAAGCCTCCACCGCCGCCAATTTTGCGGTCGGACAATGCAGTTTGTCAAACAGCAGGTGCAGCAGCTTAGCGAGCATAGACAGCACCCACGGGAAGAACATCACCATGCCGACGGCGGTCAGACCCGCCGACACCAGACTCAGCAGAAACTCCTCCGACAGGAAGTAGGAAGCCAGCCCGAGCGCCAGCAAGACCCCGCCCACGATCGTTTTCACCTTGGAGGGGAAGAAAGCGGTTTCTTTGGTGCCGAAAATAATATCCCGAATCGAAGTGCGGGAGGCTTTCAGCAGCGCCGAAGAGGAGAACAGGCATTCCACCAGCACCACCGCAATAATCACCAGAATGACCGACAGCGGCGTAATGCCATCTGATTTTTCCACCTGATCGGAGCCGAAAAACAGATCCAGCGCTGCCATATTCCGCATCGGCAAATACAGGAGCGTGCCGAGAACAGCACCGATCAGACCATAGCCCACCGATTCCAGCAGCAGCATGGCGCCGGTGGAACCGACACTGCCGCCCACGCTGCGGAGCATTCCGACCAGCGGCATACGCTCATTGGCGATATGCTTGGACAAAGAGGCTACGATAAAGCACACCATCATGACCACGACAGCGAAAATCAAGTAATACACGTTGAGCATACTGTTCATAAAAGAGGCGCCTTCGTCGTCCATAGTGCCGAAAATGATATAATCCGGATATTTTTCTTTCAGCTCCGAAAAGAAGATATCCTGCTTTTCCTCCGGAATATCAAAAAACATCATGGAATAGCCCTGTTTGGTGCCGGAAATTTCAGCGGTCAGTTCGGGCGTGGCCAGCACCACCATGGGGTTGCTTCTCAAAAAGCGTTCCGGAGCGATCAGCTTCAGGATCTTCAGGTTATATTCTTTTCCCTCATCCCCGTAGATCGTCAGCGTGTCGCCCTCCTTCAGCCCCAGCCGGGCGGCCAGCGGAATCGTCATCGTCACCCCGTCTTTTTCCGTCGGGTAGGCTTCGCTGAGCAGCTTCATCTCAGCGGCCTTTTTCGTGTCGACCCCCTGAAACTGAATGATCTCTGTCGAAAGGTAATTGTAAAACTCCGGGTCCCGCATCGTGTAGGAAATATAGGCCGCATACGTGCCGACATAGCTTCCTTCCTTTGAAATATCTTCTTCCTTGAACTCCAGGATCTTTCCGCCGTTCATAGCGATCATGTCCGCATTTCCATACGAAGACGAGAAAAAGTCCTGCGTACGGTTGCGGGCGGAGTTTACGCCGGAAATGCAGAACAGCGCTGCAAAGGCCGCCGCCGCCAGAGCGATCACCACCGCCACCGTGCGCAGCGGTTTGTGAAGAATATTCCGTATTGTTAATTTAATTCTGATCATGTTGTCACCACACCCTTATCCTGTCTTCGGGGGCCAGATACATCCTGCTTCCCTGTGCCACATCGTACACCTCATAAAAAGCGTCCATGCAGGAAACAGCCACGTTCACCCTTGCTTCCGCCGGACTGTGCGTATCCGTAAAGGTCTGCCGGGCGCCGTAGGTAGTCGTTTGCAGGGTCGCCCACAGACGGGCGTAATCCTCTAAGACGGTTTTGCGCTCTTCTTTGGTCTTTGTCAGATGAAGGACACATTCCAGTCCGCCCACGTCGGCCATGTTTTCCGCCAAGGTCTGCTCCCCGTTGACCGGGTACACTTCGATGATCCGGTAGCCGTTGTATGCGGTGATGGTTTTTTCTTTCAGGGCTTCAAACCTTTCCCGGTCTTCCTGACTAAGCCACTGTTCGTTATAAATGCCGTTTTCATCGTAGCAGTAGCCGGTGGCGTCGAACGCATGGTTGATCTCATGCGCCAGCGTGGCGCCTAATTGGCCAAGGTCGCTCACACCATCGCCGTCTCCCGTGAAAAAGCTCTCATCCAGCATCGCTGCCGGAACCGTGATGGTATTCATGATATGGCTGTACACGGCGTCCACGTCCTGACAGGGCAGTTTCCACAGGCGGCGGTCCGGCTTGGCATTCAGCATTTCGATCTCCTGATTCTGCCGCTGCCGGAAAACATTGGCCGCATTTCCAATCAGCCCCACACCCATTTCCGCCGGCAGGATAACACAGGGAGATTTGTACTCCTTATTGTAACCGGTCATAAAAATCAGAGTGTCCAGTTTTTTATTCAGTTTTTTCTTGCCGTCATCGCTCAGGGTACTGCTGTTGATCAGTTCCCGGCAGGACTGCACCAGCCGTTTTTCGAGTTTTTCGGCGGCTGTAATCTGCTCCTGTTTGCAGTAGCGGCGGGCATACAGTTCCCCGACTTCTTCCGTCAGCAGGGCTTTGACAGTATCCAGCGCTTCTTTTTCCACGCTTTTATCGGTGGTGAGCTTATCGTTTTTCGCTTTGGAATAATTTCCCGGCAGCAGATCGGAATAATCCGACAGCAGGCACAGCAGGGAATAATCCTTCAGTGTTTGCAGGTTTTCTTCCGTCAGCAGGTCGTTAAAGCGCCTGATCTGCTTGACGTCGATCACCACGATCTCATGAACTTCTCCGAGCACGCCAAAGGCTTCCAGCAGAGCTTTGCTGCTGACCCCGCTGAACAGCGACGACATATCCTTGCGGTCAAATTTGCAGTAGGTCAGGCTGCGGTCCCGCATCTGCTCGGAGGTCAAAGTGTTCTGCATCATATCCACCATCAGTTCCGCCACCTTGCGGGAGCGCTCCTGCGCTTCCTCGGGCTTGACATCCAGCCCTTCGACCAGGGCGTTTTTGACGTAGCGGGCCAAAAGCGTCAGGGCGTCGTCGGAGGAGAGCAGTTCGTCCCGGGTGTAATGGCAGGTATTCATGGGGTGCAGATAGACGGTGTAATGGGAGGTATCCCTTTCGTCCAGTTCCACGGAAGGACGCAGGAAAGAAGTGGAACCGTACTCATAATATAAAAACGAAATTCCCTGCAGGTATTCCTCCACGGTTTTGGCATCATTGACCGCCTTCACACCGGGAAACAGGAAGGAAACCCCGTCTTCTTCCCGCTGCTTGGTATCCATGCACTGATTGTACAAATCGCCGATCATTTGTTCCAGCGAGCCGAGCGTCTGCGGCTTGGAGGCGCATTCCCGGATCAGATCGTTCACCCGCTGATCCGTCAGCAGATCCAGTTGTCCAAGGGTGGAGAGCTGATATTGTCCGTAGGGAAGCTTCCCCGTGGAGGCCATTTCGTAATTGACATAGCCGTAAAAATCCTCCGCAGCGCCCGGCGCTTTTTGTTCCTGCTGCGTCTGCTGCGGCAGCGGCATCTCAGGCTCCTCCGCACAGGCGCCCAGCGACAGCATCATGACCGCTGTCAGCAGGCAAGCCAGCAATTTCTTTTTCATCTTGCTTCATCCTTTCGTGCTCCCCCGGAAGCGGGACGACGATTTTTCCCCATTATACAACATCTTTTCTTTTTCAGGGGGCTTTTGTGGTGAATCGGGTTTTTTTTGGTGCAAATTGACTTTTCTGTTTTCCTTTCGTGAAATCCTCCCGCAATCCCGTTTTTTGGCGAACTATTTCCCCATTTGGCACCCGTTTTCCGACAAAAAAGAGGCCCTTCCTTTGAGAAAGTCCTCTTTCCTGCCCCCAGCCGGCAAGGGGTCCGCCCTATTGGTTTAGTTTTCGTTGGTTTCCTTCCGGTATTGTTCCGCCAACTCCGGACAGGTTTTTTCCAAAACCTCGATATAGCGGCTGCGGCGGGACTGAAGCCATGCAAAAGCAGCCGGATCCTTTTTTTGCAGTTCCCGAGCCTGATGCCTCCGGTGAAGCATCAGCCGCTGCAGAACGTTCGGATCCATGCGCCACATTTTGGCTTCGATGTGCGCCCGCCGTTCCTCCAAAAAGGCTTCCAGCCGGGCCGATCTCTGCGGATCCCGCCGAGCCATCGCATACAGCCGCAGCTCCAGCCGGTCGATCAGCTCATCCTCGTCAAACAGATTGATCCGTCCCCACCGGGTATGCTTTTCGGCTGCTTCAAAGGCCTGCTCCGTCAGGTCCATCGTGGTCAGGGCTTCGAGCAGGTCATCCGCCAGCGAATCTTTCAAAGCGTCCGCATCTTTTCCCAGCGCCCATTCCAGCTCCGCCCGGATCCCTTTGCCCGGATACCGCCCCGAAAGCCGCCCTTCTCCTATGCTGCTCCGATTCACCCGCAGCAGCTTGCGCTTTTGCGGGGACAAAGACGCTTTTCCGGTTTCTTCTTCCGCCGGGAAGGGGTATTTCATGCCGGCATCCCGCAGGGCCAGTTCCATTGTCATGCGAACGCAGCCGCTTTGCAGAAGCCGCTGTGCACCATACTGCCGCAGCAGGTCATTGACCTCTCCGATATGTTCTGTCAGATAAAACCGGACCCCCCGCCTTTCCAGCTCTTCCTGCAGCAGCAGGAGCTGCTTAGCAGCGGTAACGTCCAGGCTGCCAATGGCACCCCCATGCACCACCACCACCTTGGTGTCCTCCTCCAAGGCGCTTTCAATATCACTTCGGAAGGTCTCGCAGTTGGCAAAAAAGAGATTTCCTCCGAAGCGGTAGATCACCGTGTGCCGCACGGGACGGGCTTCGGAATTGCGGTCGAGCGGGTAAAAGCCTTCCCGCCCCCGGACCACGCCCAAAAACGCTCTCGGAGGCGTGACCGCCCGGGCAATCACAGCTAAAAAGGACAGCAGCACCCCCACCGCCACTCCGTACACCGTTCCGAGCAGCAGCACGCCGAGGGCGGCCGCCGCATAGATAAAAAACTCCGTGCGGCAGGTTTTGAACAGGTGCACCGGCTCCTTAAACTCACAGGCCCCTATCAGCGCCGAAATGACGATGGCCGTCAGGATCGGCACCGGAAGAAAGGCGATCAGCGGGGCCGCCGCATACAGGATGACCACCATGCACAACCCGGCGGAAACGGAAAGCCACTGGCTTTTCACCCCGAACTGCCGCACAATGCCCGTGCGGGAAACACTGCCGTTGGTCGGGCAGCAGCCCACCAGCGCTCCCGCCGCATTGGCGGCGGCATAGGCTAAGACCTCCCGGTTATTCTTCAGCTTGTAGCCGTCTTTCATGGCATTCCCTTTGGAAGCGAGCAGTGATTCGGATAAAATCACCGCTGCGATCGACAGCGAACTGAACAGCAGGTCGCTGAGCGTGTCCACGGCGGGCAGCATCGGAAGGGTCAGGGAGGAGGGGAACCCCCGGGAAACGGCGGGCAGCAGCCGGACCCCCAGCTCCTCCCACCGCACGATCGGCGTGAGCGCCGCCCCGATCACCATCACCACCACCGACAGGGGCACTTTGGGACAAAACCGCTTTCCGATAAGAATTACCGCCACGGTGGCCAGCCCCAGCAAAAAGGACAGCAGGTGAAAGGATCCTGCTCCCTGTGTGATGATATGCAGAATCAGTTCCGGCGCTTCCCCGCTGCCGGCGCTGCCTCCGAAGAGTTTGGGCACCTGCATGAGAATGATCGTCAGGCAGATCCCCGTCACAAAGCCGCTCATGACCGGGCCGGAAATATACTGCACCACCCGCCCGGCTTTCAGAAAATAAAACAGCAGCAGCCACCCGGCTGTCAGCAGGCTGATGGTCGGCACCAGCGCCGCCGCTTCCGGGGAAGCCGCAGCAAACCCGAACGACGCCACCGCCGCCCCGGTCAGGGCTGCCGGAGCCGCATCCACCCCGAACACAAAATCCCGGGAGCTGGTCAGCAGCCCGAACAGCAAAATAGGAAACACCGATCCGTACAATCCGTATTCCATCGGCAGCCCGGCGATTTGTGCATAGCCCATAGAAATGGGAATGGAGATCATCGCCGTCACCACCCCGCCGAGCAGGTCCCGGAGGATCTGCCGGGGAGGATGGGAGAAGTATTTTTGAAGCAGTTCCTGTTTCATATCATGCCTCCGCTGCGCTCAGGGTTCGGACAAGTCAGACAGGATCCCGCTGAGCAGCTCGCTGATCCGGGGCAGGTCCCCCTTCAGGTACAGCCAGCCCACCAGAGCTTCCACGGCCGTGGCGGCATGATACTCCGCCGGAGAAGCATTTTTCGGGCAGTGCCCCACATGGGCATTCCTGGCCCGGCGGTAGAGGTCCGCCTCCCGTTCGGTCAGCAGCGGCTGGATCTTTTCCGCCAGCGCCGCCTGCGCCTGGCAGCAGACGACCGCCACCTTCTGCTCGTTGAGTTCCTTCACCGGCCGGTTTCCTCCGCTGACCAGCGCCTCCCGCACCCACAGATCAAAGACGCCGTCCCCCACAAACGCCAGCGTCAGCGGGCTGAGGCGGTCGGGGTCCGTTTTGCCGAAAAACCGTGCATCCATCTTGTTTCCTCATTCCATATATTCAAATTCAAAATCATACAGGCTGACCGTGTCGCCTTCCTCCACGCCGGCCTGTTTCAGGGCGTCGATCACACCGGCGCTCTGGAGCAGGCGCTGGAAATACTGCAGCGATTCGCTGTCGTCAAAGTCGATCATCCGCAGCACGTTCAAAAGCCAATCGGCCTCTACCACATACACCCCGTCCTCACGGGTGACCTTCACTTCTTTTGCGCTCATCTGCTCGGGATCCGGCAGGGCCGGGGCTTCCGGCTCATAGCGGCGGATGGGCGGAAGGGTGGAAAGCTGCTGCTGGATGGCTTTCAGCAGCGGGTCGGTTTCGTAGGCGATGGCCGCCATCATCGGGAAAAAGGCATAGCCCTGCGCTTCCACAAACTGCCGGAAATCCTCCACGGTCTCATCATCGGTCAGGTCGCATTTATTGCCCGCCACCAACATGGGACGTAAGGCCAGCTCCGGGTTAAACTTTTTAAGCTCTTCGTTGATAATGCGGAAATCCTCTTTCGGGTCCCGTCCTTCGCTCCCCGAAACGTCGACCATATGCACCAGCAGCCGGCATCTCTCCACATGGCGCAAAAACTGGTGCCCCAGCCCGGCCCCGTCGCCGGCGCCCTCGATCAGCCCCGGAATATCCGCCATGACAAAGGAAGACTCCGGCCCCATGCGGACCACACCGAGCACCGGGGTGATGGTGGTGAAATGATAATTGGCGATGACGGGTTTGGCCTCGCTGACCACAGAAATCAGGGTGGATTTTCCCACATTCGGAAAGCCCACGATCCCCACATCGGCCAGCAGCTTTAATTCAAGCTGTACTTCAAATTGTTCCCCGGGCAGACCGGGTTTGGCAAAACGGGGCGTCTGCCGGGTGGGGGTCGCAAAATGCGGGTTGCCCCAGCCGCCTTTTCCGCCTTTGGCCACTACGACCGGCTCATCGTCCGACACATCCGCCAGCACTCTTCCGCTTTCCGCTTCTTTGACCAGCGTTCCCCGGGGGACCCTAATGATCAGGTCCGGCGCTTTTTTTCCGTTGCAGCGTCCGGAACGGCCGTTTTCGCCTTTTTGTGCGATGTATTTCCGCTTATAGCGGAAATCCGCCAGGGTGGACAGATGATCGTCCGCCGCAAACACAATATTGCCGCCCCGGCCGCCGTCTCCTCCGTCCGGTCCGCCGGACGCAACGTATTTTTCCCGATGAAACGCCACCGCTCCATCGCCTCCGTCACCGGCTTTGATGAAGATCTTAGCTATATCCACAAACATCGAAAGCTCCCCTTTCTATGGGTATAATACGGCAAAGGAGCCCCGGATTCCTCCGAAGCTCCCATCCAACATCTCATTCAGCGGCATACACAGAAACCTGCTTGCGGTCTCTGCCCAGACGCTCAAAACGAACCGTACCGTCGATTTTCGCAAACAGGGTATCGTCCGAACCACGGCCTACGTTCTGACCGGGATGGATGTGGGTCCCTCTCTGCTTGACCAGAATGTTGCCGGCCAGCACGAACTGACCATCGGCACGCTTGGCACCCAGACGTTTGGATTCGGAATCACGGCCGTTCTTGGTAGAACCGCCGCCTTTTTTGTGAGCAAACAACTGCACATTGATTTTCAGCATTATCTTACACCTCCGTAATCGTTACCTTCAGATACTTCTCATACTGCTCCCCGGTTGCTTCGAGGTGCAGCTTCAGCCCTGCCAGAACTTCCTGACAGCGGCCCTTGTCCTTGTCACTGACGAGCAGATACACATCTCCGTCCCGGGATGTCAGCTGCGCCTTGGCCCCGATCACCTCGGTGATCGTATTGGCTGCCAGAATCACAGCGGAAGAAACAAACGCACACAGCACGTCTTTTCCGTAGTCATCCAGCCCGCTGTGCCCCCGCACATGAAACCCCCGGAGCATCCCGCTCCTGTCAGCGAACAGTTCCGCCCGGATCAAACCTCGATGGACTGGATCTGGACCTTGGTGTACTTTTGTCTGTGGCCCATCTTGCGCTTGGAGCCCTTCTTCGGCTTGTAGGTGAATACGGTAACTTTCTTACCCTTCACCAGATCCAGGACAGCAGCGGTAACCTTTGCGCCTTCCACATAGGGAGCGCCGACCTTGAAGCCGTCGTCTGTGCTGACAGCCACGACTTTGAAGTCCACGGTTGTGTCCTTTTCTGCTTCGAGCTTCTCCACATAGACAACGTCGCCATTGGCAACTTTGTACTGCTTTCCGCCCGTTTCAATGATTGCGTACATACTGGCACCTACCTGTTTATAAATTCGCTACGGCGGGCGGAGTTCCCTCACTTGCAAACCCGCAATATGCGTCTTTCCTATCATATCACACCTCCCCTTCCCTGTCAAGCAAAAAATTTCCCCACCAGCGTGACGCTGGACCCGAGTCTGGGGGAGTGCCCCCAGCCCCCCCCTT
>CACYCG010000052.1 GCA_902772855.1 uncultured Ruminococcus sp. | reverse complement strand
GGAAGGGGGATCTGGGGGCACTCCCCAGGATCCGGGTGCAGCGTCACGCTGCCGCTGGCGCTGGTGGTTGCACTATTTGAAAAAATATGGTACAATAAGGGAAATATAGGAAAGGAGTACACTATATGGTACAGCTTCATAAAGACGAACAGAACTATTCCGGCGCTATTGATCCGGTGCTGGACTCCTTCGATCCGTACCGCATCCCGCTGGAAACAAATTATCCGCCCGACCCTTATCAGAATGCCTCTTCTCCCTATGGACAGCCTGCGGGAACGCCCCGTACCCCCTCCGGCTCCTCCTATTCCTACGGGGATTCCTACCGGTCCTATCCGGCAGACAATTCCTGCCCGGAAGACCCGTACTCCGCCCCTCTCCCGACCGTGAACCTCCAAAAACCGCCCACCGTTATGACCGGCGTCTACCCGGATCGGCAGGCCGGTTCGCAAAACCCTTATGTCACCGTTCAGCCCACCTACACCTACCAATCTTCCAACCAGCCTTATTACCCGCCTCAGATTCAGTACCCCGGAAAATCAAAGGCGACCGCCTCCATCGTGGTCAGCATTATCGGGTATTTTGAGCTGGGAATCATCGGGCTGATTTTGGGGATCGTGGGCATCTATCTGTCCAATACCTCCAAAAAAGAGTCGATCGCTGCCGGATGGTATCCCTGCAAAGAAGCGAACACCGGTTTTACCCTTTCGATCATCGTCCTCGTCCTGTCGGGATTGCTGACGGCGGCGCTGGGAATCACTTACCTCTTCTCCCTGTTCGGCTGACCTCCTCATTTTCAACAAAAACAGTCTGTGCCAAAGAAATGAACCAGCGGCACAGACTGTTTTTTTCTTTTTGACGGTCAGGGCTGGCTCTCTGTCCGGAACAGCTCCGCAAGCACGGCAAAATCCTGCAGGGAAAGCTGCTCCGCCCGGACGCTTGGCGGCAGACCGGCCCGCTCGATCCACGAAGAAACCTGCGCTTTCGGAACGGACAGCCCGGCGCTGAGGGAATTGGACAGGGTTTTTCTCCGCTGGCAGAACGACGCCCTGACCACCCGGAACAGCACGGCTTCCTCCGTCACCTCCACCGGGGGCTTGTCCCGCAGGGTCAGACGGATGACCTCTGAATCCACCTTCGGGGGCGGCAGAAAACTTCCGGCAGAAACCGAAAAAAGCATTTCCGGCTGGCTGTAAAACTGCACCGCCGCACTGATGGCGCCGCAGGCTCTGGTGCCGGGGGGCGCACAAAGCCGCTGGGCCGCCTCTTTCTGCACCATTACCGTGAGTGACTGCACCGGAAGCCGGTCTTCGAGCAGGCGCATGATCATTGGAGAGGTGATGTAATAGGGCAGGTTGGCGCACACAAAGACCCTTCCCTCCGGAAACTCCCGGCGGATCAGCTCGTGCAGGTCCAGCTTCATCGCATCTCCCTGCACCACGGTCACATTGTTTTCTTCCGCCAGCGTTTCCTCCAGCACCGGCAGCAGCCGCTTGTCCAGCTCCACCGCCACCACTTTTTTCGCCGTGTGCGCCAGTTCCCTGGTCAGCACCCCGGCTCCCGGACCGATCTCCAGCACCCCGTCTTCCGCTGTGGCTCCGCACATCGCCGCCATTTTCGGGCAGACGCCCGGATTCACCAAAAAGTTCTGCCCCAGCGCCTTGGAAAACGTAAACCCGTGCTTTTCCAACACCGCTTTCACATATCGAATATCCGTCAGTTTTTCCATTTGCTTCCTCCTGCCTCTGCCAACGCCTGCGCCCAATGGCTCAGGGCGGATGCCATTTGTTTCGTCTGCAGCGGTTCGGGGGCGTCTGTGTCATCCGGCAAACAACACGTCAGCCCGCCGCCTTCCCATGAAAAGCCTTCCGGCAGGCGCCTGAGGGCCTCTTCCGGAACCGGCCGCCGAAATAACAGCGTCCACCGGCTCCCGTCTGGCTCGGAATGGTAAGAAAACGCCTTCAGCCAGCCGGATGTCCATAAAACGACCGCCCCTTCCTGCAGGGGTTTTTTCAGGTACACAAGCCTTTTGGGGGGATATTCCTCACAGCAGCAGGAAGGCAGCGGCCGCAGGCAATCGGCGCAGACATAATGAAAATACTGTTTTCTGGAACGGTACATACCGGCCCCTCCTTTTTCTTCGGCTTTCCGGCCGGGTCACAGCAGTTCCCTGCTTTGCAGGTATGCCTGCAGCTCCTCAAAACCGCCCTGCAGATAGGCGGAAATGTCCGCTCCATGCTCATTGATCAGGCAGGGCGTCATCAAAAAGCCGGTGATTCCCAGCGTGCAGGCGATCATGTCTTCGTCCACGTTGTTTCCGATCATCAGGCATTCTTCCGGCCTGAGGGAAAGTGTGGTCAGGATCTCCCGGTAATAGGCCGGGTCCGGCTTGCAGCGGGTGCAGTTTTCGTAGCTGGTGATATGGTCGAACCATTCAGGGTCGATGCCCGCCCACGACAGGCGGCTCCGGATGGCTGTCAGCGGAAAAGCCGGGAGCGTAGCCAGCACCACTTGCAGCCCTTTGTTTTTGAGTGCCTGCACCAGCTCCCCCGCTGCCGGGGTGGGATGGCAGACCGCCGCCGCCCGGTGAAAATCGGTGCTGTAAAACCGATCGAACCGCTGCCGCTCCTCCCCAGTGACCGGGCGGCCCATCCGGGCTTCAAATTCATTCCAGAACACCGCCTCGTTCGTAAGGCTGGAAGTGTTTTTTACCATCGCCTCCAGCCCCTTCCACACAGCCGTTGTCAGCAGCTTCGGTTCGTAGCCGAAGGGGGCGAAGGTGCGGCACAAAAGGCCGAGATAGGCTCTCGTGAACTCATCCTGGTCCATCGGCAGCAGCGTGCCGTCCAGGTCAAATAAAATCGTTTGAATCATAGGTTTCTCCTTGTGAACCGGTATATAACTGAAAATCCCCCCGCAGCCGATGACTGCGGAGGGACATGATGCGGAAAGAAAAGTACATCAGTTGGTGATGGTGCGCTCGGTCTCTTTGTCGAAGATGTGGATCTTTTCAACGTCGAGAGCGATCTCGATCTCTTCACCGGCTTCTGCAGTAGAGGACGGGTCAACACGAGCAACGCAGGAGGTTCCTTCGATGTTGAGGTAGATGTAGATTTCATTACCCATCAATTCGGTGATATCAACGGAAGCCTCGATGATGCTGTCTTCGGATCTCTCGAGGAATTCGGGCTCATCGTGAATGTCTTCCGGACGGATGCCCAGAACGACTTCCTTGCCGACAAAGTGGGACAGAATGTTCTTCTTGTTCTTGGATTCCGGAAGCGGAATGGTGTAGCGGCCGAACTGGATGCCATAATCATCGCCGGAACGAACGATGGTGGAGTTGATGAAGTTCATCTGAGGAGTACCCATAAATCCGGCTACGAACTGGTTACAGGGTCTC
>CACYCG010000051.1 GCA_902772855.1 uncultured Ruminococcus sp. | reverse complement strand
GAAGTGCCCTTGGGGTGCTGGACCCGGGTTTTTCAGGCGTCCTTCTTCTGACAGCCTTCTGCAAATAATCCCAGAAATATTTTACACTAACTCATGACAGAGAACAACGCAGGGAGGATTGCAGCGCAGCCGCTGCCCTTTTAAAAAAAGTGAACGAAAACTTGCCCTCCTTTGCAGGACTTTTAACTTGTTCTTTCTTTTTTTAAGTGCAAGTTTTTTGGAAAGGGGGTCCGGGGGAAACCTTTTTTTCAAAAAAGGTTTCCCCCGGCGGCCGGCGGTGCAGATGGTTGATATTTTGGAGGAAATGTGCGATAATAGGAAAAGAAAGACGATGGTTCTCTGATTTGGAAAGGATGAATCCGAACATGAGTAAAAAAAGCCTTGTCAACAGCCTGACAGCGCTGACCCTTACCGGGGCGGTGCTGCTGCTGCCGATCCTGAATGCCGGAAAAACAACTTCCGGGGCGGAATCGGATGAATTAGGGCGCTCCGCATTCAATATTTCCGACAAATCTTCCGCCGGGCAGCAGGCCCCTGAAGTCAGGATCCCGAAAAGCGATGAAACCGTTACCTTTATCGTCACGCTCAAAGGCTCCCCGCTTTGTGATCAGGCAGCGGCAGGGCATTACGCCAATACCGCCAGACTGATTCTCTCGCCTGACTGCCGGAGTATGATCGACGTCATCAAAAAAGATCAGGCAGTGGTGAAAGCCAGCATCAAACGCCTGCTGCCCGATGCCGATTTTGAAAACTCCTACACCTACAACACCGTTCTGAGCGGCTTTACCGTGCAGGCTCCCTACAGCAGCCTTGAAAAGCTCAGCGCCGTCAGCGGGGTGGAGAAGGTCTATCTCTCCTCTTCCCAGAACTGCCGCATTCTCGAAACCGAAAGCCCGGAAGAAGAACCGGAAGAAACGCCCGATTCTTTCCCGATTTCGGATGCGTCCCTGATGGACCTGCGGGAAGCCGGGCAGGTGTTTTCCGTTTCCGATGATGCGATCGCTTCCATGACCGCCGGCGCTGTGGGCGCACAGCAGGCGTATGACGCTGACTGCACCGGAAAGGGACAGCTCATCGCCGTGATTGACGACGGCTTTGCCTGCGGCCATGAGGTGTTTTCGGCGCTGCCCCCCTCCCCCCGCTATGCAAAGGCCGACGTGGAAGCGCTGTCCGGCGCTGTTCCGTTTTGTTTTACGGACAGTGAGGTGCCGTATTACAGCGAAAAAATTGTGTTCGCATTTGATTACGCCGGTCAGGACAGGGACGTGCAGTCCTCCGGCAGCCACGGCACCGCTGTGGCCGGGCTGGCCGCCGGAAACAACGGCGAGACCGGAAAAGAAAAGTTCACCGGAATCGCCTATGACAGTCAGCTGATCCTGATGAAAGTCTGTGCAGACGGAGAGGAACATATGACCGACGCCGCTTTGCTGGCTGCGCTGGACGATTGCGCCAAACTCTCGCCGGACGTGCTCAACCTCAGCTTCGGCATTCCCCGCACCACCGGCACCGCCGAGCTCTTTGACCGGGTCTATCAGCGGCTGTCCTCTTCAGGGACCGTGCTGTCAACCGCCGCAGGAAATGACGGAGTGAATCTTCGGGAGGACGGTCCCCAGCAAACCGCCGCCTCCTACACCGATTACGGCACCATCGCCTACCCCTCCTCCCTTTCCTGTGCGTCCGCTGTGGGCGCTTCCCGGGGCAATACGGCCCTGTATCCCTTCGTCAGCTTTGCCGATGGGGCGCATATGCGCCTCTATCCCCTGCAGGAACCAGCAGACTCCGACCATTTTCTCTTCCCGCAGACGCCGTGGGACTACCTCTATAAAGACAGCTTTCGGTCCCTCGGCAGCGAGCTGCTTTCCGGGAAGGTGCTGGTGACGGACCCCGGGGACCTTTCGCCGGAGGAGGCGGCCAAAAAAGCCGCCGACCTCGGAGCCGGCGGGCTGCTGCTGCTTTCGGGAAATGACCTGACGTTTGAAGTCATCGCTACGGAAAAACTGCCCATCCCGGTGGGGATCCTGCAAAAACAGGAGGAACCCTATTTTCAGGAAACGCCGGAGGGGAAACTGCAGATAACCGGTCAGGTGGGATATTTTGCAGAAGAAAATATTGCGCCCGCTTCTTTTACGGCTTACGGCGTTACTGCCGACCTTCGGCTGAAACCTGATATTTTAGCGCCGGGAACCGATTTGTACTGTGCTTCTCTGGACGGCTACCGCACCCTGAGCGGCACATCCGGCTCGGCCGCCCTGTTCAGCGGAGGCATGAGCGTCATTGAGGAGTATATCCGGCAGCAGGAATGGTCCGTTCCCGGTCTGCGCCGGGACGAAGTCGCCAAAACCCTGCTGATGAATACCGCCCGGCTGCTTTCTCTGTCCGATGAAGACTTCCTCTATTCACCAAGAGTGCAGGGAGCCGGGGTGATGCAGCTTTCGCAGGCGCTGAAGGCAAAGGCCCTGCTGACCAGCGAAGGAACGCCCGTCATCAACGGAGGCAACCGGCAGGACGGAGTTTTCACCTTCCCCGTGGAGATCCGCTCCCTTTCCGATGAACCAATCACCTATCGCCTGAGCACCCGTTTCCAGACGGATAAACTGCTCGAGGAAGACGGCACCCTCTACACCCTGAGGACTCCCTATTCTCTTCAGAACTCCTGCACCGCCCTCTTCCGGCTGCGGGGAAAAGAAGTGAAGGAAGTGACCCTGCAGCCCGGAGAAACGCTCTCCCTCGAAGCGGAAGTCACGATGGACCCTTCGGAACTCCTGACCCGGCTGAGCTACCAGCCGAATGGTTTTTATCTGGACGGCTTCCTCTTTTTAGAACCCGAACAAGGACAGGTCCTGCACCTGCCGATGCTGGCCTACTGCGGAAGCTGGGCCAAAGCAGCGCTGTTCGACCAGTCTCTCTATAAAGAAAGCCCGCAAAAGCCTGCCATCAGCGGATGTTCCCTGATGGCCACCGCCGCTTTGGGCAGCGCCTACCCTTCCCTCATATTAGGGCAAAGTAAAACAGACGGAACAAGCCGGGAAGAACGTATCTCCATCGGCCGGGATACCGTCCGGAATTATCTGGACACCACGGCGGTGGGCAATTCCTTTTTGGTCCCCAACCTGTATCTGCTGCGGGATGCGGTCAATCTGACGTTCTCCATCAACGACGCCAAAGGAGCCAGCCTCTATCAGCAAAACGTCGGAACCGCCTCCGCTTTTGCCGGAACCGGCTCTCCGCCCTATGCCCGGCTCTTAGGGAGCATCAATGCCGATGGGCTGAAAAACCTGTTTGCCGAACTGAAAGAGGGACAGTATACCTGCTCGGTCAGCGCAGCGGCGGTGGGAACAGACGGAGCCGCCGCCGAAACGCAGACCATTTCCTTCCCCTTTACCGTGGACAATACACCTCCGGTCAATTCAGAGGCGCAGACCTATTTGCAAAACGGCCGCATCTATCTGAAACTCCATGCCGCCGATTTAGGAGGCATCAACGGATTTGAACTGTACACGGCCACCGTGGAAAAAGGAAAGATCCGATACGCCGACCGCCTGCAGGATCTGATCAAGAACGGCTACATCAGCGAAGATGCTGTGGTGCTTGTCCGGCAGGAAAGCGACGAGACCACCGCTACCTATGTGTACGATATTACCAGACTGGAATCTCAGCTTTCCCGGCTGCGGGCTTATGACCAGCCGGAAGTTCCGATGACGACCAATATCGTTTACCGGGCCATTGATTACGCCTACAATCTTTCCGAACCCGCTTCCGCTGAAACAACCGTGAGCAGCACCGTTTCCGTCACCCTGACCGATGAGGACGGCGACCCGGTGGAGGGAGTCGTCGTGCAGCTGTATGACCAGAGAACTACCTCCAACAGCAGCGGAGAAGCGGTGTTTGATGAGGTGCCGATGGGACTGTATGAACTGCATCTCGTTTCCCTGCCGGAAGGCTATGAAACCGATTACACAGGCTCCATCATTCTGACCAATCGGCTGCATATCCGGGAGGAGATTCAGGTTTCCCTGCGCTACACCGGTCCCCCGGACCAGAAGAAAAAGCCCGCCGCTGCGTCAGAGACCCCCGCTCAGAACACGGAAACCGTGCTCGGCGCCCCTGCGCAGTGGGACGACAGCGAACACGACCATTCCTTCATCGGACTGGGCGTACTCGGAGGGATCCTGCTGTTCTGCGCTCTTTCCCTTTACGTCCGCCGCCGCAAACGCCTGATCTTTGCGGAAGAACTCTCCGATTCCCCGGAGGCTTCTCCCGACGCTGAGCCGGAAGACCCGGATACAGCCTTATAACCACGCAGTCATGCTGAAACAGCCGGGTCCGTCCGTATGAGGCGGGCCCGGCTTTCTACTTTTGGGAGCAAAAAACGGCCCTCCCGAAAAAGGAGAGCCGCAGCCGGAAACTAAAATCAGTGATTGTCCACATTGACCCGGTATTCTTTGGGGGTCATGTGATATTTCTTTTTGAAAATGCGGTTGAAATACGACAGGTTGCTGACCCCGATCTGCGTGGAGACCTCCGTGATCTGCATATTGGTGGTCAGCAGCAGATGAGTGGCCACATTCAGCCGGTAATCGTTGATGTACTCAATGCAGGTCGTGCCCATGTACTTCTTGAAAAAGCGCATGAAATAATGTTTGCTCAGGTTCACCTGCTCGGAAAGCTCTTCAATCGTGATCGGCTTCATGTAGTTTTCCCCGATATAATCTAAAATGATCTTGATGTTCCGGGTGGTGGTGTCCTTAATGCTCGGTTCATGGTCTTCGGGGGTGTAATAATAGGAAAACAGCGTGTAAAACAATTGATACAGCCCGGATTTGATGCGGATCTCATAATACTTCTTGCGGTCATCATATGCCGTGATCAGAAGCTGCACCGCCTCTTTCAGCTCTTGATAATGCTCGCTGTCCCGGCTGATGATGACCGGGGTCAGAAAACGGTCCTCCAAAAAAGGAAGAAAATAATTGATGGAGCAGGCATCGGTGCTGTTGCTGGTGAGCATTCCCATATCAAATAAAATCGTCCGGAAACTGGTGCGGACATCGTCCACAAAGCGGAAAGAATGAAGAATGCGGGGATTGATGAGGATAATGTCTCCTTTCTTGACCCGGTAATTCTCTAAATCGATCGTTTCTTCAAATTCTCCGCTCTCCACATAAACGATCTCCATTTCATCATGCCAGTGCATGGGATAGGTGGTGTAAAAATCCGGCATGGTGGTGTTGACAACGGAAAAGGGCAGAAGAAAATCTCCCTTTTGCCCGTGCTCTTTGAGGGACCACATTTCTTCGTTCTGCATAATACTGTCACCTTTCGTGCTGTTGTTCTGAGTAAGATTAGAACTATTCTGTGGAAATTATGGGTAATATTGGCTTGAACCTCGCTAATTCTGATACAATAGTATTATACCCCTTTTCTCTCCATTCATCAATGGTAACTAACTGCCTTTTATAGCACAATAATGCTGTATGCAGGAAGCTCATTTTTTCCCTGCATTCGGGAAACGCATCCCTTCCCGAATTCCTCCTCACCCGATGGAAGACAGACGGAAGTGGTCCTCCCGGGAACCTGTCCCGGAGGGGGTTTTCAGAAAAAGGCCGTAAAAAAGTTTTCTTGAAATATGCATTTTCACTTGTATGATTATGCAGATTGTGTTATAATAGAATAGTTTTAGAAGGCTTCTCCCCTCCCCCGCGGAGGCACAGAGGTGTTTTGAAAAGAAAGAAAGGATTGGTCTGTATGTATAAGATCGTCAGAAAACAGGAGCTGAACCCAACGGTAACGCTCATGGAGATTGAGGCTCCCCTCATCGCTAAAAAAGCGGAACCGGGACAGTTTATTATTTTCCGCACCTTCAGCGACAGTGAACGGGTGCCGCTGACAATTGCCGATTACGACAGAGAAAAAGGAACCGTTACCATCATCTTCCAGATCGTTGGCGGCGCTACGATGGAGCTTAACACCCTGCAGGAAGGTGACAGTATCTGCGACTTCGTGGGTCCCCTTGGCAAGCCGAGCGAAACCGATGGGCTGAAAAAAGTAGCCGTTGTCGGCGGCGGCGTAGGCTGTGCGATCGCCTATCCCATCGCCAAAAAACTGCATTCCCTCGGCTGCGAAGTGCACAGCATTGTGGGCTTCCGCAATAAGGATCTGGTCATTCTTGAAGAAGAGTTCAAAGCCGTCAGCGACCGGCTTTGCATGATGACCGATGACGGAAGCTACGGCACAAAAGGGCTGGTGACCAATGCCCTTGAGGAGCTGATTCAGGCCGGAAACGAATATGACGAGGTGATCGCCATCGGTCCGGTGATTATGATGAAGTTCGTTTGTCTCCTGACGAAAAAATACAATGTCAAAACCATCGTCAGCATGAACCCCATTATGATCGACGGGACCGGGATGTGCGGCGGCTGCCGTTTGACGGTTGGCGGAGAAACAAAGTTCGCCTGCGTGGACGGCCCCGATTTTGACGGACATTTGGTGGATTTTGACGAGGCGATGCACCGGGGCACTATGTACCGGGATTTTGAAGCCCACGCCAGAGAAGCATCCTGCTATCTGCTGAAAAAGGAGGTACAGTAATCATGGCTGTACAGAAAAATATGGATCCGCACAAGTGCCCGATGCCGGTGCAGGACCCGATGGTCAGAAGAAGAAACTTTGAGGAAGTAGCTTTGGGCTATACCTATGAAATGGCAGTCAATGAGGCAAAACGCTGCCTCAACTGCAAAAACAAACCCTGCCGCACGGCCTGTCCGGTGCAGATCGACATTCCCGCTTTTATTGAGCGGGTGGCCAACGAAGATATGGAAGGCGCCTATCAGATCATCGCACAGAGCAGCTCTCTGCCGGCTGTCTGCGGACGTGTCTGTCCGCAGGAGCGTCAGTGCGAAAGCAAATGTGTCAGGGGCATTAAAGGCGAATCGGTCGGCATTGGCCGTCTGGAGCGCTTTGTCGCTGACTGGCATCGGGAGCACTGCACCGAAGCTCCCGCTCTCCCCACCCCGAACGGACACAAGGTGGCTATCATCGGCGCCGGTCCGAGCGGTCTGACGGCGGCGGGCGATTTAGCGAAAGCGGGCTATAAAGTCACCATCTATGAAGCCCTTCATGTCGCCGGCGGTGTGTTAGTGTATGGTATTCCCGAGTTCCGTCTGCCGAAGATCATTGTGCAGAAAGAAATTGACAACCTGAAAGCCATCGGGGTGGACATCGAGACCAATATGGTCATTGGAAAGGTTCTGACCGTGGATGAGCTGTTTGACATGGGCTTTGAAGCCGTCTATATCGGCAGCGGCGCCGGTCTGCCCCGGTTCATGAATATTCCCGGCGAAAGCCTGAAGGGTGTGTATTCCGCCAATGAATACCTCACCCGCATCAACCTCATGAAAGCCTATCAGCCCGGCAGCAAAACCCCCATCAAGCACAGCAAAAAGGTGGCTGTGGTCGGCGGCGGCAACGTGGCGATGGATGCAGCCCGCTCAGCGATGCGTATGGGAGCCGAGGAAGTGTACATCGTTTACCGCCGCGGCATGGAAGAACTGCCGGCCCGGAAGGAAGAAGTGGAACACGCTGAGGAAGAGGGCATTATCTTCAAAACCCTGACCAATCCTGTCGAAGTGCTTTCCAATGAAGCCGGAGAGGTGTGCGGCATGAAATGCGTGGAAATGGAATTGGGAGAACCCGATGCCAGCGGACGGCGCAGACCTGTCGTGAAGGAAGGCAGCGAATTTGTGCTGGACGTGGACACGATGATCATGGCGATCGGCACCAGCCCGAACCCGCTGATCCGCTCCACCACCCCCGGACTGGAAACGAACGCCAAAGGCTGCATTGTCACCGACGGTGAAGACGGCCTTACTACTCGAGAAGGCGTTTATGCCGGCGGCGATGCCGTCACCGGAGCCGCTACGGTCATTTTAGCTATGGGCGCCGGAAAAGCGGCTGCAAAGGCCATTGACGAATATATCCGCAAAAAGGCAGAGGGCTGACGTCCCCTCTTTCCGACAGACAAGCGGCAGCAGAGAAACAAAGCTCTGCTGCCGCTTTCTTATTGTTAGATGACGCACGATAGAAGGGCATGAAAAAAGCAGCAGAACCACAAAGGCTCTGCTGCCGATTTCATAGATCGCCTTGTTATCAGACCGCTCTGGTCACCTTGCCGGAACGCAGGCAGCGGGTGCATACGTTCACTCTTTTCGGCGAGCCATTCACAATGGCTTTCACCTTCACAACATTGGGCTTCCAAGCTCTGTTTGAGCGTCTATGAGAGTGAGAAACCTTAATTCCAAAGGTAACTCCCTTATTGCAGATATCACACTTAGCCATAGATCGCACCTCCTGATCGTAATGACGGATTCGGTTGATTATTTGATCTCAACTTCAGCGCCAACCTCGGTCAGTTTTGCTTTCATAGCTTCAGCGTCGTCCTTGCTGACAGCTTCCTTCACAGGGTTCGGAGCGCCGTCAACCAGAGCCTTGGCTTCTTTCAGGCCCAGACCGGTGATCTCACGAACGACTTTGATGACCTTGATCTTCTCAGCGCCAGCGCTCTTGAGAATAACGTCAAACTCGGTCTTCTCTTCCACAGCGGCAGCAGCCTCGGTGGGAGCAGCGACAGCTACAGCAGCAGCAGCGGAAACGCCGAATTCGTCCTCAACAGCGTGTACCAGTTCGGAAAGCTCCAGAACGGTAAGAGTTTTCAGTTCTTCAATGATGTTAGTAATCTTTTCAGATGCCATGATAAATACCCTCCATTATGTTATTTTTAATTAGGCCTCCACAGCAGCCTCGGCTGTATCGGCCGGAGCTTCTGCGCTCTTGTCTACGATAGCCTGGATAGCTCTCGCAAAGGATGCGATCGGTGCCTGGAAAGCGCCGAGAACGTTCGCAAGAAGAACATCTCTGCCGGGAAGTTTGGCAAGGCTCTCGATCTTTTCGAGGCCAATGACCTCACCGTCCAGATAACCGGCTTTGATGGCAAAGGTCTTGTGACCGTCTGCGAACTTCTGAAGAATACGGGCAGCCGCCACATAATCCTCTTCACTGGTTGCAATAGCAGATGTGCCGTTGAGCACTTCGTCAAGCCCGCTCAGGCCTGCCTCATCGGCAGCACGCTTGATCAGGGTATTTTTGACAACGGTGTATTTCACGCCGCTTTCACGAAGCTGTTTACGCAGCTTGGTATCGTCTTCTACAGAAATACCTTCGTAGGAAACGACCACGCCGGCCACGGAAGACTTGATGCGCTCGGAAAGCTGAGCAACGACCTGCTGTTTTTCCGCTAAAACTTTCTGACTGGGCAAAACATTTCACCTCCTTGAATACTGGCGCAAAAAATGCGCCTCCCCGTTTGCGAGAAGGCGCACGAACAGCGTAATCACAGCTGATGGAATGCGCTCACCTCGGCAGGTGGGAAAACCCTTTATGCATAAGCACCTGCTGTCTTTGGTCAACAGCAATAGATAGTATATCACGTTCAGATAAAAAAGTCAAGCATTATTTTCAGCCGAGCGAAAGGTCCCTGGACCCTTCGCCCGGGATGCACGGACTTTCTTGCTCTGAAGACCTTCATTCAAGTGATGCGATCAGACCGCACCGGTGATCTTGCCGGGGTTGACTTTCACAGCAGGACCCATGGTGGTAGCCACAGCGCAGGACTTGATGTACTGGCCCTTGGCAGCCGCCGGCTTCGCCTTGATGATGGCGCCGATGAGAGCGTCAAAGTTCTCTCTGATCTTTTCCGGACCAAAAGAAACCTTGCCGATCGGGCAGTGAATGATATTGGTTTTGTCCAGACGATATTCAATCTTACCGGCCTTGGCCTCTTTGACTGCTCTGGCAATATCAGGGGTCACGGTGCCGGCCTTCGGGTTCGGCATGAGGCCTCTCGGGCCGAGGATCTTACCAAGACGGCCTACCAGACCCATCATATCCGGAGTCGTGATCAGCACGTCAAAATCCATCCAGCCTTCGTTCTGGATCTTGGAAGTAAACTCTTCTGCGCCTACATATTCAGCGCCGGCTTCCTGTGCTTTCGCCACGTTGTCGCCCTTGCAGATGGCCAGCACACGGACCTGCTTGCCGGTGCCGTTGGGCAGCACGATAGCGCCGCGAACCTGCTGATCAGCGTGACGGGAGTCTACGCCTAATTTCACATGGACTTCCACGGTCTCGTCAAACTTGGCGGTACCGGTCTTGAGGCAAACGTCAATGGCCTCTGATGCGTCATACGCTTTGGTCTTGTCGATGAGCTTTGCTGCATCCACATATTTCTTACCGTGTTTCATTGTTTTCCTCCCTATTGAGTGGTAAAATCGGATCGTTTCCTCCCACCCGGGTCTATTAGTCTACTACTTCGATACCCATGCTGCGGGCGGTTCCGGCGATCATGCTGCAGGCAGCTTCAATGCTGGCTGCGTTCAGATCGGGCATTTTCATTTCAGCGATCTTCTGCACCTGATCCCGGGTGATTTTGGCGACCTTCTTCTTGTTCGGTTCGCCGGATGCGGTCTCAATGCCGCAAGCCTTCTTGATCAGAACGGCTGCCGGGGGAGTTTTGGTGACGAACGTAAAAGTACGGTCGGCATAAACCGTGATCACTACCGGAATGATCAGGCCGACATCCTTCTTTGTGCGTTCGTTGAACTCCTTTGTGAATGCGCCGATGTTGACACCGTGCTGACCTAAAGCAGGGCCTACCGGGGGAGCCGGTGTTGCCTTGCCGGCAGGTATCTGCAGCTTGATCAAGCCTGTTACCTTCTGAGCCATTTTTCTTGCACCTCCAAAATTCGTGGTAAATGTCGGAGCGGCGGTAAGGTTTTGCCGCTTCCTCCCACGAGGGAACGTGTCCCTCTATCAGAACGGTTTCCCGTTTTGACCTTGTGTTGTTTACTCGACAGCTTCCACTTCGGAAGCGGATACCACCGCGAGCGTTTTGCGTCCGAACGTATACCCCACGACCGTGACGCTGTTTTCTTTTTCATCGACTGACTCGATGACACAAACCGGATCGTCAAACAAACAGCTTTCGCTGGTGATGCGGATGGTATCGCCCGGTTTGAATTTCATTCTGACCTCTGCCGGTGCCGGTGCTTCTTCACTTTCGAGTCCGAGCTGCCGCACTTCCTCATCGGACAGGGCGGGCGGATCGTTATGGATCATCACACCGTTCACTTTTTCGGTTGCATTCATCGAATTGAGGCCCACAAAACCGGTGCAGCCCCTCACGGAACGCACCACGTTCTGGTTGTCGTCCGACATGACCATCTTGATGAATACATAGCAGGGAAACAGCTTCAGCTCGACCTTCTTCTCGACTTCCACTTCCACATAGTCCCCGTTTTCGTCCCGCACGAAGCGGCCGTCTTGCTTGAGACGCTTCATCTCGGTTTCGATGACGGTTTCGGTGGGGATCTTTACTTCGAGGATCTGGGATTCCAGCCCTCTTCCCTTGACTTGTTCCAGCAGTTTGTCGTGGACGGTCGTTTCGTAGCCGGAATAGGTATGCACGATATACCATTTAGCCTGACCCTGCGGTTTTGCAGTCATCTGTGCGCCTTCCGCAGCAAGCTGATCGTTCAACATAACTATCTCCTCCGTCACTGTTTCACTCACGCAACCTTCATGACCAGGCCGAACAGCTTCTCCAAGCCGAAGTCCAGCCCGAAGATCACAGCCCCCACGATCAGCATCGCCAGAAGCACCACTCCGGTGTTCGTGAACGTCTGCTTCACGGTCGGCCATACGATCTTTTTCGTGATCTCGCTTTTGAGCTCACGGAAGAATTTGGCGATTCCCTTGCCGGTTCTTACGAACCAGTTCGGCTTTTTTTCGTCCTTTTTCAACTTTGCCATGATTGCCCTCCGTTCGATCACTTGGTTTCCCTGTGAAGAGTGTGCTTTCTGCAGAATCTGCAGTACTTGCTCATCTCAAGTCTGTCAGGATCGTTCTTCTTGTTCTTCATGGTGTTGTAGTTGCGCTGTTTGCACTCTGTGCAGGCTAAGGTAATTTTCACTCTCATTTTTTCGGCACCTCCCGGATTTCGGAATAATATTAGCCTCCCTCAAAGAGGCAAAAAAAATATACCCCTTTTTGAGGTACTCTTACTATACCACATCTTTTTCCTCCTGTCAAGCCCGTTTCCCCCCTGTTCATCTGTTTTTCTTCTGATTTATGATTTTTTTCGGAAGATAAAAATCTGTTTTTTGAGACTGGATCCTCCCCCTCCGGCCGAAAACGCCGAATCCCACGGGCACTTTCTCCGGTCGCCTTCGAGCAGGGTGGAGCGCCGCCGCTGCCGAATGAGTTGGAAAGGATATAAACATAAGCGCTGGACAGAACCTGATGCGAAGAAAACGGCTGAAAATCCCGGGGTACAGCATCTCGCCGCCTGCCCGCGGAAAAAGTTGCATAATTGTGAGACTTGTGATATAATAACTTTGTCTATTTTGCTAAGGGATGTGTATCTGCATGATTGAAATCTATTACCGTCCTACCCCGGCGCTCGTGCAGAAATTGACAGGAAACCCCTCCTCCGGGTGCATGGAGATCTTTTATCGTCCTTCTCCCGCTCTGCGGGAAAAACTGCTCACCGCATCGGGAAACAAACCGGCTAAGACTGTCCGGGAAGAGTACCGATATATCCGGAACGGTCAGGACGTCCGTATCCCTCAGACGATCGGAGGGGACAGCGTCACGGCTATTGGAAACTATGCGTTCCACGGCTGCCGGAAACTGAAAACGATCACCCTTCCGACAAGCATCCGGGCCATCGGGAACGGAGCCTTCTATCACTGCGGGCGGCTGACCGGCCTCACCCTTCCGAATGCCCTGCAAAGTCTGGGAGATTCCGCTTTTTCCGGACGCGAAGCGCTGACGGAGATGACCCTTCCGAAAAGCCTGAACCGCATCGGCGCAAGGACGTTTGCCGACTGCAGCCGGCTTTCCGCTGTCGTTATTCCCGCTTCTGTTTCGGAAATTGCCGACAACGCTTTTTCCGGCTGCCCGAGCGTCACCCTTCAAAGCCCTGGCAGCGGACTGTTCGGGAAAAACCATGTAAAAGAATATGCCAGGCTTCACGGCTTTCGGTTTGAAAAACGATGAATTGTTCCGGGGGGACTGCGCCCGGCTTTTTCAGGCGTTTTTCTTGTGAGGAGCTTCTGAAAAGGATCTCAGACCGAAGCCGCCCCCATGCGGCACAAAGAAAGGATTGAACCTCTATGATCGAAATCTATTACCGCCCCACCCCCGCTCTTCTTGAGAAACTTCTGGGAAAACCCGCCGACAAACCGACGGTCCCGACAGACTTTGCCTATCAAATCAGCCAGCATCAGGCGTTTATCGTGAAATATACCGGCTCCGCCGCCGCTGTGACCGTGCCGGAGGTCATCGAAGGAAACCCGGTCACTTCTATCGGACCGGCGGCCTTTTCCGGATGCCGGAACCTTCGCCACGTCACCATTCCCGGCAGTGTGCAGAATATAGCCAAAATTGCCTTTGCGGGCTGTACAGGGCTGACAATTCACGCTCCCGGAGGAAGCATGGCCGAAACCATCGCTGCCGAAAAAGGGATTTCTTTTGTACCGCTCTCGGAAAAAGGGGACGCCTCCCGGCAGACCCTTTCCTTCTCCCCCGAAACGGATTTTGAAACCAAGGAACTCTGGAACGGAACCCTTTCCATTACCAGGTACACCGGGCAGGACCAGCAAGTGTCCGTGCCCCCGTCCCTTTACGGAAAAGCTGTGACCGATATCGGTGAAGGGGCGTTTGAGAAATGCTCCGCCCTGACGGCTCTCATCCTGCCGGAAGGCCTTCTTCACATCGGGGTCTCGGCGTTTTTCGGCTGCAGCGGGCTGAAAGAGATGACCGTTCCGGACAGCGTGACCACCATAGAGGATTCCGCTTTTGACCTTTGCACGGGACTTGTCAGCGTCACTCTCCCTGCTGGGCTGAGCGGGATCGGAAAATATGTGTTCTACGGCTGTTCTCAATTGACGATCACGGCCCCCGCCGGGAGCTATGCACAGCAATATGCACAGCAAAACGGCATTCCCTTCCATGCCACGGCACCCAGATCGGCCCCCGTTTTGTCCGCAGCCGCTGAGGAAGATTTCAAGACAGAACCGTTGGAAGACGGGACCATTTCCATTAAAAAATATCTTGGATTTGCCACCGACATCACCATTCCATCCTCTATCGGCGGAAAAGCGGTCACGGTCATCGGGACGGACGCCTTCCGGGACCACAGCCTCATCGCCTCCGTGACCATTCCCGAAGGCGTAACCACCATCGGCTACAGCGCCTTTTCCGACTGCACGGCCCTGCGAACGATCACTATTCCGGACAGCGTGACCTTTATTGACGAATGGGCTTTCAAAGCCTGCTCTTCCCTGACGTCTGTCACCCTGCCGGGCAGACTGTCTTCTTTGCGAAACTGTTCCTTCCGGGAATGCAGCGCACTGACCGCCATCACCATCCCGGGAACAGTTTCTGCAGTGGGAAATCATTCGTTCCGGGACTGCACGGCACTGACTACGGTCACTCTTCAAAGCGGCGTGACTTCCATCGGACAAAGCGCCTTTTCCGGCTGCACGGCGTTGAAGACGATTTCCATCCCGGAAAGCGTGACGGACATACAGAGCTGGGCCTTCAAAGGCTGCGCTTCCCTGACTTCGGTCACTCTGCCAGATGGAGTGACCACGCTGAGCGGACATCTCTTCCAGCATTGTACCGGTCTGACATCGGTAACATTCAACACTGCCGTGACCGCCATCGAAGAATCCGTTTTTTACGGCTGCACCGGACTGACCGAGGCAGTGATCCCGGGAACGGTTGCTGTGGTGGGAGACCATGCGTTCCGGAACTGCACCGGGCTGACTTCTGTCACCCTGCACAGCGGCGTGACAGCCATTGGGTACTCCGCCTTTTCCGACTGCACGGCGCTGAAAAATATTTCCTTCCCCGAAACCATTACGGAAATCGGAGAGTGGGCGTTCAAAGCCTGCACCTCCCTGACATCGGTCACCCTGCCGGGCAGCCTGACCACTCTGCGCGATTGTGCCTTCCGGGAATGCACCGCACTGACCGATATCACCATTCCGGGTTCCCTTTCCGCAGTAGGCAGTCATGCCTTCCGGGACTGCTCCGGACTGACTTCCGTCACCCTCCAGCACGGCGTTGCTTCCATCGGAGACAGTACCTTTTCCGACTGCACGGCGCTGAAAAATATTTCCTTCCCCGAAACCATTACGGAAATCGGAGAGTGGGCGTTCAAAGCCTGCGCTTCCCTCACAAGGCTCACTCTGCCGGAAGGGCTGCAAACGATCGGGTACAGCACGTTTTCCGACTGCACCGGCCTGCTGGAAGTCGCCCTTCCCCGCAGCCTGACCTCCCTCGGAGAATGGAGCTTCAACGCCTGTGACGGTCTGACCGCCATCACCATTCCGGGGACCCTTCCCACCCTCGTGGATTCCGTCTTTCGGAATTGCAAAGGGCTCAGAATGGTCATCCTGCAGGATGGCGTGACCGCTATCGGAAGCAGCGTCTTTTCCGACTGCACGGCCCTGCGTGCTGTTCTGATTCCGGACAGTGTCCGGGAAATCGGCCCCTGGGCATTCAAGCACTGCTCCTCCCTGACAGACATCACGCTGCCGTTCAGCGTTACGGCCATCGGCGATAATGCCTTTCTGGACTGCGCCGGACTTCGTCTGGCTACGATCCCGCCCTCGGTGCAGCAGATCGGAGAACACGCCTTTGACGGCTGTCCGAATCTCTGCCTTCTTGTCACAGCGCAAAGCGCCGCCGAACGCTTTGCCAAAGAGCACAGCCTGTCCTTCCGCACGGCTGGCAGCAATTGATAAAGATCAGCCGTCAGATGACAGGTTGTGCTCCGGGGTTATTTGTTCATGCAGGAAAGCTCAAAAATAGTGCTCTCCCATGGCAGGTTTTCGGAATGCTTGCCCTCCCTGTTATTAGGAAGTTTTCAGGAAGGGTTTCCTCCGGAAGGTCGTTGTTTTTTGGAGGAGGGTATGGTATAATAGGGAGCGAAAGCGATTTCAGACATTCTTGACATGAAAAAGGAGAAACGACAATATGGAAACCAATCAGGCTTTTGAGTATATTGCACAGAAAGTGGAGCAGGAACTGAGTAAAAAAGGCTATGAGCGCCTGTCGGTAGCCCCCTCGGAAAAAGAACTCACCGCTCTGTTCGTGGGAGAGAGTGCCTACAGCATCATCTACACCTTTTCCGGAAAGCGCATGATGCTGCGTTCCTGCGAACTGGCGGACGGAGAACCCGATAACCAGTGGAAGACCCTTGCTACCTGGCTGTTCGATGCAGAAACCGATTCTCAGCGGGAAGTGGAGAGCATCGCCTCCGATTTCACCGAAACGATCTCCGGCCCCAGACAAACGCCGGCAGGTGCACGGCAGAGATCCAAAAAGAAGAAGAAAGACGGGGAGCAGACAGTGGATGCCCTGTTTCTGGCCAACCGGCTGGTCGCCTTCCTTCCGGAGCTGAAAGAGGAGATCGCCTTTGAAAAAAATCATTATGAGGATTTCCGGGGCGTGACGTTCACCGAAGAAAAACTCCTGCCCCTCTTCCGGGAATTAACTTCCACGGCTGCAAGCGGAAAACTGGAAAAGATCTCTGAGGTGCTGGCGTCTGTGTATTCGGCCGGCGACCTGGAGACCAAGGGGATCATTACCTACCTGCTGCTCAACAGCGTGGACGATGACAGCCGCTTTCAAAGCCTGATCACCGCTTTTTCGGATAACGATAAAAAAGTAGCCAAAGCCGCCCGCAAGCTCCGGGGAAAGAAGATCAAGCCAGAAAAAGTGAAAAAGTCCCGCTCCTATATCACCGATACGCTCAACAATATGCAGTCCTGAAAAAAAGCGTCCTCCCGAAAACCGGAAGGACGCTTTTTTATGTACACATTTCATACATGAGAATCGCCGCCGCTGCAGCAGCGTTGAGGGATTCGGCCCGGCCGTTCATGGGGATTTTCAGTGAGAGGGACGCTGCTTCGATCGTTTCCCGCCGCAGACCGTTCCCTTCGTTTCCGATGAGCATGACGCCGCCGCCGGAAAAATCGGTTTCCCCTACCAGAGCCTCACCGCCCGGAGAGGAGGCAAAAACCGGGATTCCCGCTTGGGTCCAGCGCCGGACCGCATCGGTCATATTCCCGCAGTCGGCAAACGGCAGCCGGAAGACAGCCCCCATGCTCCCCCGCACCACCTTCGGAGACCAGACATCGCAGCAGTCGCCGGACAAAAACACCCCGTCCATGCCCAGCGCTTCCGCTGTCCGGAGAATGGTGCCGACATTGGAAGGGTCCTGCACGTTTTCCAGCCCCAGATAGCGCTTTCCTTTCTGAACAGCGCCGATCGTGTCCGGGCACAGAGTCAGCAGGCACAAAATGCCCTGCGGAGATTGGGTGTCGCAGATTTTTTCAAACAGCGCCCCGTCCACCTCTTCCGCCCGAAAAGCCTTCTGCCGGAGCTGGCGGATCTCTTCGGGGTATTTTTCCTGCCCCCTTGCGGTGAAAAGCAGCAGCCGGATTTCAGCCCCGCTTTTCAGGGCATCCATGCACAGCCGCACGCCCTCCGCAGCGAACAGCCCCTCTTCCCGCCGGGCTTTGGAAGAGGACAGCAGCCGCACGGTCAGCTTGATCCAGTCATTCTGACGAGCCGTGATCACGAGGCATCGCCTCCGTTTTTCGCATAGAACTGCAGCTTCTGCCAGATGAACTCCGCTGACTCGGCGATAGAGCTGTGTTTTTCGTTGACGATCAGATCGGCGTACTGCTCATACAGCGGCGTGCGCTCGTCAAATAATTCCTGAAGCGTTTGCCCCTGCTGCATCGCCACCCCACGGTTCCGCAGGTTTCCTAACCGTCTGCGGATGACCGTAAAGGGCAGCCGGATATATACCACCGTTCCGATGGATTTCAGGTGCTCCATCGCTTCCTGTCCGTAGATGACGCTGCCGCCGGTGGCGATCACCGTGCGATGCACGTCAAGGGAGGCATTCACATCGTTTTCGATTTTCTTGAACGCCTCCAGACCGTCTTCTGCGATAATCGTTCTGAGCAGTCTTCCCGTTTGCTCCTGGATCAGCAAATCGGAATCTAAAAAACGGTAGCCGAATAATTTGGCCAGCACCACGCCGATGGTGCTTTTCCCGCAGCCG